>CAYMLF010000107.1:0-7463 GCA_964391275.1 uncultured Candidatus Bathyarchaeia archaeon | reverse complement strand
TTGTCTTCAAAAGCAAAACACGTACGCGATAAATGGCGAGGCAAATCATGGTACAACGTAGTAGCGCCATCATTCTTCGGCAACGTTGACTTAGGCGCCATACCAGCACAAACACAAGAACAACTAATCGGCAGAGTTGTTGAAGCCACCTTGTATGATATTACAAGCGACTTTTCACATCACTACCTGAAAATGTTCTTCCAAATAAGCGAAATGGACGGAAAAACCGCCAAAACCCTGTTTAAAGGGCATGAATACTCACGAGATTACCTTCGCAGCTTGGTAAGAAGAAGAACAACAAAAGTTGACGGCCTATTCAACTTAACAACCAAAGAAGGTTACAAACTTAGAATTGCCGTCTCAGCCTTAACACTTTCACGTATAAAAACATCCCAAGAAAAAATCATTCGCCACATTATGGAACGAATAATCAAAGAGAAAGCAGCAGCACTAACCATGGACCAATTCGTTCAAGAAATGGTTCTAGGCAAAATAGCCTCAGACATCTACAACGAAGCAAAACAGGTTGCACCGCTACGCCATGTTGGCATACGCAAATCTAAACTTGTCAGCGCACCAGCAGGCATGCCAAAAATTGCCATTCCAGCAGGAACAGCAGAAGAAGAGCTCGTTATGGACGAGGAAGAAGAAGTAGCTGAAGCGCCTGAACTGGAAATATCTGAAGAAGAAGCTGAAGATACAGAAGAGTAAGCGCAACTTTCTTTAGCATAAACATTTTTAATTTTTTTTCCAAAAACGTCTTAAAAGACAATAGGCTAAATAACCATTGATTTTAATGGGGAGATTACAAGTGGCTAACCATGCAGCCGTTCATGAAAAAGGAACTTTCAATGTAAACGACTTACTTGAAGCAATCAAGAAACAAGAAAATTTTCCTAAAACAGGAGCTATTTGTCTTTTCATAGGAGTTGTCAGAGGCGAAACGTTGGAAGGCGAAAAGGTTCAGGGGTTAAAGATGGAAGCTTACGAGGAAAAAGCTGACGAAGTGCTCAACCAAATTTGCAATGACCTATCTGAAAAACCTGGAATAACTGATGTTCAAATTCACCATCTGCTTGGCGAATTCAAAATCGGCGACGAACTAGTTTATGTTGCCGTTGCTGGTTCCCACCGTACACAAGTGTTTCCTGTACTGCGCGAAGCGGTTGAGCGCTACAAGAGTGAAGCGCCAATCTTTAAAAAAGAACAAATTACTGATGAGAAAGGTGTAAAAACGGAGTACTGGGTTTCAGAAAAAGACCATAAGATTGCGTGAATAAATGATAACAGCGTTAGCAGGTGGAGTTGGCGCAGCTAGATTCTTAACAGGTCTTGTGCAGTTAATTAAGCCTGAAGATTTAACGGTGATTGTTAACACTGGCGACGACATTAACCTGTTTGGCTTGCACATTTCACCTGATATAGATATTGTATCTTACACTTTATCCGGCTTGGTTAATGAAGAGAAAGGTTGGGGTTTGAAAGGAGACACTTTTGAATGCCTCAACATGCTAAAGCGGTACAATCAAGAGTCATGGTTTAACCTTGGCGACAAAGATTTAGCAACAAGCATTCTGCGTACAAACATGCTTAAAAACGGCTTCACGTTGTCGCAGATAACTGCTAGCGTGGGTGCTTACTTGGGGCTCAAAATGAAGATTTTACCCATGACCGATGACAGATTCGCTACATATGTAAAAACCGTTAATGGCACAATGCATTTTGAAGAGTACCTTGTTAAAAGAGGCGCCCAAGACAAGGTTGTGGGCATAGAGTATGTTGGGGTTGAACAGGCTAAACCTGCATTAGGCGTTATCGAAGCCATAATGAACTCTGAACTTGTGATTATCTGCCCCAGCAACCCAATTGTCAGTGTAGGCACCATACTTTCGATTGCTGGAGTCCGTGAAGCTTTAAAGAAAACCAAGGCAAAAAAAGTAGCGGTTAGCCCAATCGTGGCTGGTGCACCTATTAAAGGTCCAGCAGACAAGCTACTGAATGGTTTAGGATTTGAAGTTTCCGCGTTCTCCGTTGCCAAGCTGTACAGCGATTTTTTAGATGTTTTTGTTCTTGATAATGCAGATGCAGCTGAAAAGTCACGTATTGAAGCTTTAGGTCTTGAAGCGAAAGTAACTAATACAATAATGAAAGATAACGAGTCAAAAATAGAGCTTGCGAAAATCGTCTTGAACGCTTCAGCGGTGAAATGCTGCTCAAAGTAAGATAAGGGTTATATTTAGACAAACGAATAGTGTTCTAATCCGATTTGGGAGATGCTAGCCGTGGAAAAAAGAAGTTACGATTGGTTTGAGCAACGTAGAAAAACAAGGGGCTTAGAACTTGCTCATGAGCAAATAACTAAAGCCTTTGATACAGTTACTTGGCTGCATAAAGCCACTAAAAGTTATTCGGAAGGCTGCGTTAAAGACGCTAACAAGTACATTCAAAACTTGTACTTGGCAGAGGAAGAAGTAGATAAACTTAGAACAGAAGTGTTCTTGGAACTCTCCAAAGGCGCAGCATTAGTGGCAGACTACCGAGAAGACCTCTTACACTTGGTAAAAAGGCTAGACACGCTAGCAGACCACACAAAAGACGCCGCCAGATGCCTTGAAATGCTTTCTGAAGCCGAACTGCCCAAAGAGCTTTGCGAAAAAACCGTTTTCATGACCTGCAAGCTTGTCGAAACTGCACAAACCCTGAGAGGCAGCATAGAGAAAATTTCTTCCAACCCAACTGAAGCTATGAAAGAGGCAAAGCGAGTCAGCGAAATCGAACATGACATTGACACTGAATATTTGAAAACCAAAAGCTTATTCGTAAAATATGGTCAAACCATGAATTGTGGCGCAATGGTCATCTTTGACGACTTAATCGAGTTCATTGAGCAAGCAGCAGACATGTGCGCTGATACAGCTGATTACATACTGGTTCTCTCAAGTAGAGAATAACCCTCCTTATCTTCAACCCCTATTTAAAATAGAAACAAATGTGTCAGATCAAGCTGTTTATTATACTTGGGATGTTCCTGGCTGCGTGAACGGTTCAGTCATGCCCACAAGAAGCTTGCCAAAAATGTCTATGTGTGTCTCTTCTTCAGCTAAGATTTCCTCTAACAATCGTCTTGTTGTAAAGTCGCCTTCTGAAGCCGCAACCTGAATAGCCTGTTTATACAGGTTGATTGCTTCCTCTTCGTTTAACTGATCTTGTTTTAGCATTTCAAGAAGACTACCTCTAACAAAAATTGGGTCTGGCTGCGTTGTAGGTACACCATTGAGGTAATCTAAGCGTTCAGCTAGACGCTCTGCATGCTTCATCTCGGCAATGGCGATTTTGCGGAAGATGCCTTCCACGATAGCGCCTTCAGTGCCTGTGACTTGCACATGCTGCCACATGTACTGTATACTAACTTGAAGTTCACGTGCTATAGCCTTGTTTAGAAAATTTAAAAGTTTTTCAGAAGCCACATTACTCACCTGCTAAACATCAGCGATAGGAGATATAAAAATTTTCCAGAAAGGAGTTTAGACAAGAATAGTTTTTAAACGGCAATAAGAGTAAATATATGTTCATTTTGCTGCGATATGAGGATGGTTCGAATTGAGAGCAGAAAAGATGGTAGTCTATCTAACCGTTGTTTGGATGATTATCAACATTACACTCTTTACTCTTATGCTGCTTAACGGTGATGTAGAAGACGTTAACAACTGGATAGAAATCGCGCTTTGGATAATTTCAATCGTAGGTTTATTATCGGCTAAAAAGTGGGGTTTGGCGTTTACTGTTTTCACGTTAGCGTACACTTTGAGCACAAGCGTTGGCATAATGATTTACGTTCAAGGTTTATCCTTTGACGCAGTGCTATGGGTGAACGCGGTGAGGGTGCTGGTTAACGCAATCTTAATCGTCTACTTCTTTAAACAACTACTCGATTACAGGTCAAAGTAACCTAAGACAACAACTAAATAAGACAAGTGCAGAATAAACAATCAAGGGTTTAAAATGCACATCAAAACTAGGCCGCTTGGAACTCTCTTAACCGTTACATTACTGCTTATATGTTTAACAATTTTTACCGCTCAAGCAGCGCCGACACTGAAATTGAGCTTCTACAAAAACAACGGTTACAGCTTAGGTAATGACATGCAGGGACAATGGACCATTAACACCGAGGTTTCAAGCGACGTCATCAATGTTGAATTCTACATAGACGGCCAACTACAATTCAACGACACTCAAGCCCCATTCAGTTGGCCCTATAACACAGAAGACTACGAATTAGGCTTACACACCATAAAAGTGGTGGCTTACGATTCAGCAGGTGAATATGCAATTGAGGAGCGTCAGCCAAATTTCGTTGGGTTCCCATTAATGTTTATAATTGGCATTATAAGTCTGATAGTTGTAGGTTCGATTGGTGCATTTATTTTTGCCCTCTACAGAGCTCGCCGAAATGAAGCTAAAGAACGCCAACAAAACTTCAAAAACAATTAAACGGGATTTCAAAAAGAGGAAAGGTTAGGCTAGAAGCCTTACGCTTTCTTTGTTGATGTAGCGTTTTCTAAAGCAACAACACCCGGCAGCTTTTTGCCCATCAAAAACTCGATGAGCGCTCCACCGGCAGTGCTGATGTAGCCGATTTTTTGACTTAACCCATACTCTTCGATGGCAGCGATTGTGTTTCCTCCGCCTGCTAGACTGAAAGCTTTGCTGTCAGCGATGGCTTGAAACACTGTTTTAGTTCCATAGTTGAATTCTTTGTTTTCATAAACGCCCATTGGTCCACTGACTACGATTGACTTTGCTTGTGCGATTAGTTTTGCATAGTTTTCAGCGGTTTGAGTGCCTATGTCAAAGATTGAGTACTCCGTTGGCATCTTGGTAATTGGGATTTCTTGGCGTTTCCCATCTACTTCCAATGCCGCGTCTACAGGTGTTTGAATTTTGTCGCCGTATAGTTTGATTAGTTCTTGGATTCCAGGTACAAGTCCCATAAGCTCCTTTTTCGCCAAGAACGCCATGTTGCCTTTGCCCAAGTCTATGCCTTTTGCCGCCATAAACAACTGTGAGGTTACTCCGCCAACAAGTACATAATCTGCTATGCCATTGCCCAATACATACTTGCTTATTTCCAAACTGTCATCGGCTTTTGCACCACCCATAACGTAAACGCAGGGTTTTTCGGGCTTTTCAAGTGCTTTGCTGAGAGATGACAATTCACGTTCCATGATTCGTCCTGCAGCGCTTGGTAATACAGCGGTGAACCCAACCATGCTTACGTGTCCACGGTGTGCTGCGGCGAAAGCATCATTCACAAATAAATCTGCTAAGGGAGCAAGGTTTTGAACAAGCGGCGTTTGAGAGTGTTGTTCAGGAGTGCCATTCTTTGTTTCTCCATCGAAGCTACGAACATTTTCTAAAACCAAAATTTCTCCGCCTTGCAGGTTTTTGATGGCTTCCTTTGCTTTTTCACCGTAGAGGTCATCAACATATTTTACTGGGCAATTAAGGATTTTCTGCAGAATTTCCGCATGCATTTTAAGCGGTGTATAATCTGGGTCTCCTTTGCGTCCTTGATGGGCAAGCACTACGGTTTTGGCGCCTTTCTCCGCAAGTTCTTTGAGGGTTGCTTGTGCGTGGGCTTTTATTCGAACGTCGCTTGTGACGTTTTTTGTTTGGGGGTCAATTTCTGAGTTAAAGTCTACTCTTGTAAGCACAACTTTGTTTTTAAGTTCAAAATCGTCTAGTGTTTTATATTTAGCCATAGTCAATTACACCTTAAACTTGCTGGGTTTAGTTGAAAGAAAAGAGAAAGATTGGAAGATTTAAGTTTTTTATCGCTGGTTTATAGGCCTGCTTTTTTGCCAATGAGTTCGATGAATTCAACCATGCGGTTGCTAAAGCCCCATTCGTTATCGTACCATGCGAAGATTTTAACGAAGTTGCTCTTTTCACCAAGAACCATGGTTAATTGGGCATCGAAAACTGCTGAATATGTTGAATGCAACACGTCGCTTGAGACAATCGGGTCTTCTGTGTATTGCAATATGCCTTTTAGTGGTCCTTCAGCGGCTTGTTTCATTGCTTGGTTGATTTCGTCTTTTGTTACTTCTTTGCCCAGAACTGCGGTTAAGTCAACGATGCTTACGTCTGCTGTTGGTACACGTAGTGAGTAACCATTCATTTTCCCTGCGCAACTTGGTAAAACAAGTCCGATAGCTTTTGCTGCGCCTGTGCTTGTTGGGATAATGTTTAATGCGGCTGCTCTTGCGCGTCTTGGGTCTTTGTGGACTAGGTCTTGGATGCGTTGGTCGTTGGTGTAGCTGTGGCATGTTGTCATTAGTGCTTTTTCGAGACCGAAGTTGTCTGCTAAAACTTTGCTGACTGGCGCTAGACAGTTGGTTGTGCAAGAGGCGTTTGAAAGAATATTGTGTTTTTCATGGTCATATTCGTTATCGTTTACGCCAAGAACGAAGGTTGCGTCCGGGTCGGTTGCTGGCGCTGAAATGAGCACTTTTTTGGCTCCTGCTGTGAAGTGTTTTGATGCGCCTTCCCGGTTTGTGAATAAGCCTGTTGATTCTACAGCTAGGTACACGCCCAAGTCTTTCCATGGGAGTTGTGCGGGGTCTCTTTGGGCTAGGACTTTGAGGGTTTTGCCGTTGACAACTAGGTCGTTGCCTTGAACTTCAACTGTTCCTGGGAATCTGCCATGTATAGAGTCATATTTTAGTAGATGTGCGTTTGTTTTTGCATCGGCTAAGTCGTTAATGGCGACGAAGTCGATGTTTGCGTTGCGTTCTAGGGCTGCTCGATATAGTAGTCTTCCGATTCTTCCAAATCCGTTAATTCCAACTTTGATTGCCATAAACATTTTTCTCCTAAAGTATTGTTGAGTGTACAAACCATTTTATCAATATTAATTTTCCCCCAAGAAATGCTGAAGCCATAACTTGGATGGATAGATTGAGACTTTTTGTTGTTTTCTTAGCTATTGTTGCCATGACTTTCTATAGCAACAACTTCTAAGTGCTTGAGCGCGAGGTTGCTTTTTTTTGCTAATTGCTGTGCTTGACTGCCAGCTATGATTGTTGCCACACGATGGCGCCAGAGAAACTGTTTTTGTATAAGTGGTGTTATGAAGATAGCGCTGTTACGTGAGAAAATGTAAATACTCTCTCAATTACTAGTTTGTGGTGATTTTTTGTCAGAAAATCTTTTTGATAAAATAAAAGAGGAACATAAAGAGTTTCAAGAAATGCTTCAAACAATGGCTTCTGGAGGCAAAGATAAGGAAGAAACTTTTGAGGAGTTCAAAAAAGAATTAGAGGCTCACAACAAAGCAGAAGAGCGAACATTGTATGAGAGTCTAAAGGATGACAAGAAGGCTCGGGAAATGGTGTTGGTGGGAATTGAAGAACATCGAATGGGAACTGGTGTAGTGAATAGGTTGGATAGAATATCAA
>CAYMLF010000106.1:0-7479 GCA_964391275.1 uncultured Candidatus Bathyarchaeia archaeon | reverse complement strand
CCCATTACACCACCTGAATTTGGCGCATGGTACGGATCCGTTATAGCCGCCGCTGACTTGTACACTGGAGCATTAAAATGGAACATAACTGACACAGACACAATCTACAGCACAAGCACTGCAGTAGCTGACCACGGCAAATTTGCAGTCTGCATGATGAACCGACACTGGAACGCATACAACTTAGCTGACGGCAGCAAAGCATGGAAGAGTGAACTAGCCGATTATCCATGGGGTTTCGGATGGGGTTACTCAGTAGCCTCTGCCTATGGTAAACTAATCGGTTTAGGATACGATGGTGTCTATGCTTTCAACTGGGATGACGGAACAATCGCATGGAAATTCTTTGCAGGAGACGCAGGATATGAAACTCCCTACGGCACTTGGTCATGGATGAGTAGCCCACAGATTGCTGATGGAAAAGTCTACGTAGGCAACGGTGAGCACTCCCCAACAACACCAATCGCTAGAGGCTGGAGACTATTCTGCATTGACGCATTAACAGGCGATGGCATCTGGAACATCACAGGCGGCATGACCTCAGGCGCAATCGCAGACGGATATTTAACAGCTGACAACCGCTATGACGGATACATGTACGTTTTCGGCAAAGGCAAAAGCCAAACAACCGTGACTGCATCACAAGGAGTCATAGCTGAAGGAGAAAGCATCCTATTAACTGGTACAGTCATGGACCTGTCACCAGGACAGCCAAACACTCCGTGTGTTTCTGAAGAGTCAATGACGCAGTGGATGGAATACCTTCACATGCAACACGCAATCCCAGCTGACGTAGTCGGAGTAACAGTTTCGCTTGACGCAGTTGACCCCAACGGCAACGCAATACACATCGGTGAAGCAGTCAGCGACATGAGTGGCAGTTTCAAGAAGCTTTGGACTCCTGACATCTCGGGCGAATACACTGTTACTGCAACTTTCATGGGCAGCAACGCATACGGCAGCTCATGGGCAGAAACCGCAATCGGTGTAGTTCAAGCACCACAAACGACAACACCTGAAACATCAAGCACTGCAGCACAAGCACCTATTGAAGTGTACTTTGCAGCCTCAACAATCGCCATTATTGTAGCAATTGCAATAGTGGGATTGATGCTTAGGAAACGACCATAAACCCAAAAAAACAATCTACCCTTTCCCTTTTTTTAGTCCTGTCGCATCGGAAGAGGCTGAGAAGGCTCTTGACGATACTATAAGCGATTGTAGTAGAGTCCGTAATTTGCAATCTCTCCTTAATTTACGATGAGCCTCAGCAATCTCTTTTGCTGCGTTGTTTTGTTTTTTAGCAAGTTAGTCTTGTAGTTGGAAAATTAATTTGCTTAGCCCTTGATTGGTAACTTTTGTTTCATTTTTAAAAATAAAGTTGTAAGTAGAACCACCACTTACAACCTGTTATATAATTTTTCTAACGATTACAAGAGTTACATTCAAAGGAGATAGAAAAAAATGAAAAAATTAAGCATAAAAACAAACTCAATCGCAACTTCATTAATCCTAATAGCCCTATTGATGACATCGCTTGCATTATTCAGCTCCCCAGTAAATGCACAATCCGAACCAACCCAACCAGTAACTGGCGCATTACCTCAAGGAATAACCCCTGATGCAACAGCAAACGTTAGAGCATTTCTAAGCTTTAGACCCAACCCCGTAGGTGTTGGTCAAACAATTCTGATAAACATGTGGACTTCAGTTGCTCCTGGCGCTGGAAGAATGCACCGTGACTACACGTTGACAATCACTAAACCAGACGGTGTCCAAGTAGTCGAGAAATTCGATACTTATCCAAACGACGGAACAGCATGGTTTGAATACGTTGTGGATCAACCAGGCGAATGGAAAATCAAGTTTGATTTCCTAGGAACTTACTTCCCCGCTGGCTACTATGTGAACGGAGAAATAGTAAACGCTACCACAGGAGGAACTCGCTACACAGAATCGGCATATTATCCACCTTACTCTACAGAAGAGCAAGTATTGACAGTGCAAGAAGAGCAAGTATACTCTTGGCCTCCAGCACCATTACCAACCGATTACTGGACAAGACCAGTATCAATGATGAACCGTGAATGGTGGCCAATTCTAGGCAATTATCCATGGCCATATGGCAACGAACGACATGACTACGCTGGACCATACGTTATTGCACCCAACACTGCACACATAGCTTGGAAACAGCAAGGCGGTCTCTATGGCTTAATTGGTGGCGAATTAGGCGGTATGTCTAACTATCAAGGAGGCATAGGTGGCGTAGCAGCAGGTTCACCAACAGTTATCTATGAAGGACGCGGTTACCAAACATTCGATAAACCAAGCGTAGGGCCAGTAGCGCAATGTTACAATATACGAACAGGGGAAATCTTTTATGAAATACCCATAGCTCAAGGTGGAGTAACACCAACAATTCTTTCGTATCCGCCAGTGTCTTCCTTAGGCACTCTAACGCCCGAGCTTCTAACGATAAGCAGCAATAGACTAATCAAAATCAACCCGTGGACAGGCCTCGTCACACTCAACGTTACAGCCATGAACGGAGTATTCTACAACGGCGCATACGTACTGTCACTACAGAACACTGGATCTGGTTACCAGCTAATCAACTGGACAACCGTTGGAACAAGCTCAAACTTTGCTTCAAGAATAATGAGCAACATAAGCTTCCCATGGAGCAGCATAAGCCTCTATGACTTCAACACTGCCATAGGCTTTTCAGTAACTGGCATTTCTGAAGGCGGCGCATTTGCCAAACAACGTGTTATGGCAGCCAGCTTAGTATCTGGCAGTCAGCTTTGGAACATAACCATTGATGAACCCAATTACAGTGGAAGCTGCAACGTTGCAGACAACGGAAAAATCGCCATACTCTCAGCCAACGGATACTTTGTTGCTTATGACCAGCAGACAGGAAGTCTTGCATGGAAAGGTGAGCAAATGGATTACCCATGGGATGCACCGGCATTCGGAGCATACGACATCGGCTCAGCTTACGGCATGATTTACCGTTCAGCATATTCAGGCATGTACGCCTTCAATTGGGATGACGGAAAAATCGCTTGGAAATTCGAGGCTCCCGCAGTAGCATATGAAACTCCATATGTTAACACGAACGGAACAGGCGTTTACTCTTGGAACGGAGGCATGCTAATTGCAGACGGCAAAATCTACAACTACAATGCAGAGCACTCACCTACAATGCCAATCACAAGAGGATGGAGACTATTCTGCCTCAACGCTACCACAGGCACAGGCATATGGAACATAACAGGCTTTTCAGCTTCAAGAAACTTCCAAGGCGGCGCTGCAGACGGCTATCTTGCATTCGACAACTTCTATGATGGTTTCCTATACGTTTTCGGTAAAGGCAAAAGCGCAATCACAGTTTTCGCTCCACAAACAGAAATCGCAGCAGGAACAAAAGCAATGATTACTGGAACAGTACTCGATCAATCGCCAGCCCAGCCAGGCACGCCATGCGTTAGCAAAGAGTCAATGACTGCTTGGATGGAATACTTGCATATGCAGACACAGGTTCCAATGGATGTTATCGGCGTTCCCGTGTCCATTGATGCAGTTGACCCCAACGGAAACAGCATACACATTGCTACTGTAACAACTGACATGAGCGGCACATTCGGTTACGCTTGGACACCTGAAATCACGGGCGAATACAAGATTACCGCAACTTTTGCAGGTGACGATTCATACGGCAGCTCTTGGGCACAGACATATGCGACAGTGACAGAGGCATCAGAGGCACCAGTAACTCCCACAGCAATAAGCTTCGACGCAATCAACAGCACAGTAACCACTACCGTTATCGGCGGAGTTATTGCAATTATAATCGCAATAGTTCTTGTTGGGCTACTGATACTCAGAAAACGGCCATAGGTGAAAATCAACGCAAAAATCCTTTCCTTTTTTTATTGTGGCATAGGAGGGGCTGAGTGGGCTCTTGTTATTTTCAAGCAATTGTTGCACATGTTCATTTCTCCTTAAATGATTTGTTGAGCCCCAGCAAA
This sequence comes from uncultured Candidatus Bathyarchaeia archaeon, assembly GCA_964391275.1. Taxonomy (GTDB): domain Archaea; phylum Thermoproteota; class Bathyarchaeia; order Bathyarchaeales; family Bathycorpusculaceae; genus Bathycorpusculum. The sequence continues at coordinate 3,442 of CAYMLF010000106.1, read as the reverse complement.
CCCACCTAGCCCGGTTCAACTTTTATAATTGTATTCGGAATTTATTCTCGCTTTTTGGTATAATTTTTAAAGTTTTTCAGTAATTTATTGAAAATTTTTTCTTTTCTCGTGCTGAAAACATAAAATTTTAAATACGAGGTTTAAACAAAAACGCTTCAGCAGAGGAGAAAACAAAAAATGAAAAAAGATTCAAAATTTTTAGAAAATAAAACGATAGCAACCATATTTCTCTTGACAATACTAGCGACTTCAATAATGATTGTTACAAAACCTGCAGTGGCTCAAACCTCTTACACCAACATGCAAGAAAGCGGTTCAATACAGCTGCCTTCAGGGGTAACCCCTGACGTAAGTGAGAAAACCCGATCGTTTCTCAGCTTTAACCCCCATGTAATCGGAGTTGGTCAGCCATTACTGGTCAACTTATGGATTAACCCTGCACTTCACGCTAGCCGGTACTTTTCAGATTTCACAGTGACTTTCACCAAGCCAGATGGATCAACCGATGTTGTCAAGGTTGATTCATATTATGCAGATGCGACAGCATGGTTCCAATACACGCCTGACAAAGAGGGTGAATGGAAAATAAAGTTTGATTTTCCAGGCGGCTATTACCCAGCAGGCAACTACACGGTACCCCCTGGCACTTACATTGGCGTACAAGTAATCAGCTTTGACAAATCAGTGTATTATGAACCCAGTTCTTCTCCCGAGGAAACCTTCACTGTGCAAAAAGACATTGTGTCTTCTTGGCCCGTAGCAGAATTGCCCAATGATTACTGGACAAGGCCAGTGTCTCTCAACAACCGAGAGTGGTGGCCGATACTTGGAAACTATCCTGTAGCCTATCTCGGTGGAGGAGCTTTATGGGATCAGCTTTATCCGAATACTAATCCTTCATGGAACGACCGCTACTGCTTTACGCCTTGGGTTCAAGCGCCAAACAGTGCACACATAGTTTGGAAACGGCAAGGAGCCGTAGCAGGACTCATCGGTGGACCAGCAGGACAATACGGAGTGTCAGGCAGCCCGGGAACTCCATCAGTAATCTATTCTGGAAGGTGCTACCAAACCTACACAAAGCCAGGCGTTGGAAGCGTTGCTGCATGCTATGACCTGAGAACTGGGCAAATATACTACGAAATACCTGTTGCAAGCGGCGGTGTTACACCAAGCTACGTTACATATGTATCCCCAGATTTGCAGACTGCTTTTACTGGTTCGGTTCCTGGAACTGAAGCGCAGACCACATGGTCAGCAGAGCTAATAACAGTGGCTAACGGTCAACTAATCAAAGTAGACCCGTGGACTGGAGCTTTAACCTTGAACGTTTCTATTGCTCCATTAACTGGAACTGGAGGCACCTACTACAAGAACACGTTTTTCCTAACCATACAAAACATTGGCACCCAAAGCAATCCCAACTACCGCCTAATCAATTGGACTACTGTTGGCAGCACAAATAACTTTACGCAGCGAATAATAAGCAACACAACGTACCCCCGATCCAGCCTTCCCGGCAGTTTTGGCGGTTTAATCGACTATAACGTTGGATTGTTCGCAACTGCTATGGGTGATGTTTCAGACAGAGGAGCCACTGACACTTCAGGAAGTGCTTCATTGGGCACAGCCTCAAATATGATGATCAGCGGATACAGACTGCTGACAGGTGAAAGCCTCTGGAACATAACAGTGAACGAGGCACAGTATAACCCGTTATGCAACATTGCCGACCATGGAAAAGCCGCTATACTCACGCAAAACGGCTACTTCGTCGCTTACGATTTAGCTACAGGCAACAAGGCATGGCAAAGCGAGACAATGGAGTATCCATGGGGAGAATCCAGCTTTGGCGATTACGGCATACAATCTGCTTATGGCATGTTCTTCTGGGCGGCGTACGACGGCATTTACGCTTTTAACTGGACCAACGGAGAAATAGTGTGGAAATACAGTTCACCAGCATACGCAGCGTTTGAAAGCCCCTACACCAGCAACGGCACAAGCGTCTACTCCTTCATGGCAATGTTTAACACGCGCATAGCTGACGGGAAAATGTACACTTACAACGGCGAGCACTCAGCCAGCTGGCCAATCACCAGAGGCTGGAGCATTCACTGTATCAACATAACCACAGGCGAAGGCATATGGCATCTTTCAGGGCAACAAAGTCCAGGGGCTATTGCAGACGGCTACTTGACAGCGGCTAACTCTTGGGATGGTTACATGTACGTTTACGGCAAAGGCTTAACCTCAACCACAGTGATAGCATCGCCCAAAACTATACCTAATGGTGCTCAAGTGCTGATTGAAGGCACAGTTCTTGACCAATCACCAGCGCAGCCAGGCACACCATGTGTTTCTAAAGACTCAATGACTACTCAAATGGAGTATCTGCATATGCAGCAGCCAATCGGCGGAATCTGGGGTAACGCAACAATCACTGGTGTCCCAGTAACTTTAACAGCAGTGGACCACTCAAACGGCAACATAATCCTAATTGACACCGTCACTACAAACGGCTACTACGGCACATTCAGTTATGCATGGACTCCGCCTCACGAGGGCACATACGAAATCATGGCTTCTTTTGCAGCAGACGACTCTTATGGCAGTTCAAGCGCGTCAACCTCTATTGCAGTGGGCGCTGCTTCTGAAGACAATCCAGCACCAACCCAGTCACCGATTACTCTGCCCCCATTCGAGCTTTACACAATTGCTTCAGCTATAGCGATAATAATAGCGATTGCAATTGCCGTGCTTCTGCTTAGAAAGCGAGCATAAAAAATCCCTCTTCTTTTTGTTTAAACGGTTTTGGGAAACGCTAAAATTCAGCAGCATCTATACTTTTTGTCTCTGGAGCTTCACAGCATATGCCTTATAACGAGTTGCGTAAGGACTACCTGCTTGAACGTTGGGTTGTAATTGCCACTGAACGCAGCAGAAGGCCAAGTGACTTTGCGAAACCACGCAGTGAGCAGGCTAAAACCAGTAATTGCCCCATGTGCGTTGGCAACGAAAACGTTACGCCCCCAGCCAGCATGCTGTTTCTTAAAGAAGCAGGCGGTATTAAACGGGCTGTTGACCCAGCAGTTGGTGAGCGTCCCCAAAACTGGTTGGTGCGCAGTTTTCCTAACCTTTATCCAGCTTTTGTCCCGCCTAAAAACCCAAAAGATGCCACAAGCATTCTGATAAGCGACAGTTTAGGTTACGCTATTGGCGCTCACGAGGTTTTAGCTGAGTCCCCAAATCATGATGAAGGTCCAGCGGACGCAGAGTTGCCGCAGCTTGAGTTAATGGTTAAAGCGTACATAGACAGGCTGGCAGAACTTAGCAGCAAACCCTACGTTAAATACGTGTCCATATTCCGCAACTATGGGCATGAAGCTGGGGCATCATTAACGCATGCACACAGCCAAATAGTTGCAACGCCAGTGATACC
>CAYMLF010000105.1:0-7504 GCA_964391275.1 uncultured Candidatus Bathyarchaeia archaeon | reverse complement strand
TCCAACTAAGCTCCACCGGGTGCATGGAAAAATCCCAAGCAACGGGAATTGAAAGCGTGTCCTGCAACGCTTTAAGGCTGGCGGTTGTCCATGGGTGGTGCATGGAAAAATCCCAAGCAACGGGAATTGAAAGTATATAATCAAGGTACATCACAAGAAAAGCATATACTGGTGCATGGAAAAATCCCAAGCAACGGGAATTGAAAGAGAGCAGAAAAATGAAAAATTAGACCTCATAAACTTACCCAACCTTAACTCTTAACAGCCCCATGTCAACTCGCCTTTTTTCAGGCTGTCAATGAGAAGTAGTAGTCGTATAGTACTTAGCACCGACTACTTCTAACTACCTCAAAACCGCGAATAGAATTACCCCGTAATTGCTTCAGATGCGCGATTAACGTTTTTGCGTGTCACAAAAGCGAGATCTACGTTTAATCATGTGCTTAAAATTTTCTATGTTCCATATAATTGAAAAGCTTATATACAATTTCAATCTTATGGAACCCTATGAAAACTGCAAGCTTGGGATACATGTTTACCAAATCGGAATTACAGATACTTAGAGAACTCGCCAAAGGAAAACATGAGTTGTCTTCGATAAAAGAAGCATACTCAATCAAATCGTCTCTACTGTCTTACAACATGAAAAAACTAATGGATAAAGGGCTTATCAAAACAGTTAGCCAAGGACACCGGAAATACGTATACTTCAACGATTCAAAGCACGCTTCCCTGTACAGAGACCTCCTACTTTTTTATGACTACATCGACTGGCAAAACATCTTGACTGGCAAAACAATCGAAATTCTCTTCCAAACACTTACAGCATCAGAAAAAACTTTAGCGAGATTCCCAAGAAACACGCGCTGGCGCCACCTCAAAAACCTAAAAGCAAGAGGCATAGTAACACGCGACAAAGAAGGATACAGCATCAACCCCCGTTTCTCTATTCTAATAGATTTCCTAAACGAGTACCAAAAGTTCTTAACAAACAAGCTCGCCAAAACAATCTCAGAAAACTCAATCATCCTCTGGCAAGAAGACATGGAATTTCTAGCCAGAGCACCCAAGACCGCCAAACCACCATCTACAACGTTCCTCAAAACAGCAACATCCATATTTAACGAATACGACCTTCCACTGATTTCTGACTTTGACATATACTTTTACTCAACACGCAAAGACACCATTAGACCTGAAGACGCCATACTGCACACCCTGCTTATAGAACCAAACAACGTGCGATACACAACCTACGCCCTCCTACTCCTCAAAAAAACCGAAGAAAAAACAAACAAAACATACCTACTGCAAGAAGCCGAAAAACTCGGACTAAAGAAAGAAGTAAAAAGCATGCTCCAATTTCTAAAAAGCCACACACGACCACAAGACCAAGCATTACCCACATGGCAAGAATTTGTCACGAAAGCAAGAGACTACAACCTGGTGATTGAATGAACAAAAGACCATCCTTCGACAAAAACTACCTCAACAAAGAATTCGATAAACTGAACGCCAAAACGAAACAGCCTCTCACGATATTCCTAATCGGCGGCGGAGCAATGGCATTCTACGGTCTCAAAGCCGCCACAAAAGACATCGACATTATCCTCACCACCAAAGACGAATTAAACAACATAAAAACAACCTTGGAAGCTCTAGGCTACCAGGAGCCGAACCCCATCCTCATCACTAGAGCCTACAACAAAATGCAAACCAGCGCAATGCTAGAAAACCAAGAAGGCTTCCGATGGGACCTATTCGTCACCAAAGTCTGCAACGCGCTCACGCTATCTGCCACAATAAAACAGAGATCAACTCCACTCTACAAAGGCGACCACTTAACAGTCCTAATGACTTCCAAAGAAGACATCTTCCTCTTCAAAGGAATAACCGAGCGAGAGGCAGATTTAGAAGACATGCGAATACTCGCCGAGTCAGGCCTCAAGTGGGACATCATAAACCAGGAATGCCAAAGCCAATCAACAGCTTCAGGCATCTCATGGGAAAACGCACTCTACCAAAACCTACTCGACCTCAAAACAAAATACGGAATCGAATCACCAATCGAAAAAACCCTAAGAAAAGTTGCAGAAAGAAAGCTAATCGAAACAACGTTACTCAGGGAAATTGAGAAAGGAAACAACACCGTCAAAACCATAGCTCAAAAAATCAAAGAGCCACCAAGCTTCGTCAGAGCTGAGTTGAAAAAACTAGCAAACAAAGAACTAATCACAACCGATAAAACACATAAACCCCACAAATTCCACATAAGCAAAAACCCGAAGGCCACAGAAAATAACCTTTAATGGCCGTGTGATTTGAAGCATTTACCACGTACATCGTTATGGCAGGAATTGGAATGCGCGTAGTAAACCTCAAGTAACATAACAATCCCTACTTCCGCTGTCCTTAGTAACACTCGATGAACACCCATCCTCCTTAAAACAAAAAAGCTGCCTCAAAACACTCACAAGCTGACCAACATCTCGCCGCAACGCAGCCACTTCACACTCAATATTCTTCACACCTTCAAAACTCGACGCCGCCACCGCATCACTAAGCTTCCCCACACGCTTAACAACCTCAGCCAAAGCCCTCGTATTATTGTTAGACGCCTCAGTCACAGTTCGAAGCAAATTAGTCACCTCAACAACACTCAAATCACCATTCATCAAACCAATCAACTGATCCAAACTACGCCCCTCATGATTACTATGCACCTCAACCCGAAGAACACGCTCACCATTAGCCAATTCCTTATCATAAATACGCGCAAACCAATCCTGAAAACTCTGCAAACTAATAGACCTCACAAGCCCATCAACACGAAAACGCCGATAATCCCTATTCAAACCAAACTGACAAACAACCCACAACCGCAAATTCCCATCAATACGTGGCCACTTCCGAGCAGCCAAAAAACCATCAACTCGAGCCAACCAAACCAAAAACCTGTCAAAATCCAAACTCAAATTAGTAAAACTCCCATAAACCATCAAAGTATCCGCCGACAACTGAAAACACGTCTCACCAGTCCCCGCCCCACCCACCCCCTTCCAACCATCACGCAATACACCACCTACTGGTATCGCGTTGGCGAAACTCGTCTTGCCAAGGCTTTCAGCTGTAATCTTCAAGGTTAACCCGTGAATCTCATACCGCTCTGTTGGCGGATGCAACTTCATCAAACGAGTAAAATCATCGCTGAACCGCCGCGTAGAAGCATACAAATGCACCTTGCCCTTTGGAATCCAGAACACCTTGTTAGCATCAAGTAACTTTTTCAGGGCCCAGCGAACCGTGCTAACGTTTAACCTAAGTTCCTTCGCAATAACTGTAGGACACCAATAAGCATCGCTTGAAGGCCTGCTCTCAAGAAAATCCAAGATATACCCATACGCGTTGGTAGATGCATTGGTCACGTTGGCGCTTTTGCAAGACCCTGCTGGCTTTTTCTCAGTCAAAAGCACTTCTAAATTAACTCCCTCGACTTTTTCGTCCATGCAAAACAAAAACTGCAATTTCCCAAATCAACAAAAATAGTGCCGAAGGGAAAAATTGAAACAAAGAAAAAAAGGGAAAAACGGAAAGAAGGAAGACAAAACTTAACATCGCCAGAAATTCAGCAGCAAACACCGCCACCAAGATGGGAGATACCTCACCTCGGCCACAATTTGGGTAACCTTGGCTACTTTGTGTCATCATTTACGCTTTCGGAGGAATATTAAGTTGTCCTTTTGGCAGACGTATTCAAACCTGTTTCTCAGCGCTTCGATACCCACTCAATGCAGCATCTTCGAAACGTACACGCCATCACGCTCATAACCGAAACGCGCATAATACCGCTTTGTGCCCAAAGCACTAATAACCAAAAGCTTCTTCGCGTCACACTCTTCCCTCGCCACACGCTCAGCCTCACCAAGCAAAACCGCACCGTAGCCTTTATGTTGCCACGCTTTAGCTAAATGTTTACCAACAGGCACCAACGGACCATAAACATGCAACTCCCGCACAACAGCCGAACGTACCGCTGATATTTCTGGCCTATGCGCTTTAGCTGAGGGAACACGCAAACGCAAATAACCCACAAGAACATCATTACCCACATCCTCAGCGGAAATGAAAATTTCCTGCCCCTCAGACGCTTCGTAGCGATTAACGAGAACCTGCACTTTATCCGCATCAGGCTTCACACCATCAAACGCCACACGATGCCCAACCTCCCTGCAACGAATGCACCTACATCGCTCACCACGCTCAACCAACTGCCGCTGCACAATCTGACGCAAATTACTCTTATCCACACCAGCCACAATCAACCCCGCAGGAATATCCCGCTGCACACGCATAACACGCACCCACAAGGGAAGCGCCTTTTTGACTTCAGCAATCAAGCTTGCGGCCTCCTCAGTCGAATACGGCTTATAAACGCCTTCACGGTACCACTCACACGCCCTTGTCCCATCCAACACCAAACACGGATAAATCTTCACCATATCAGGCTTAAACGCAGAATCCACGAAAACACGTTTGAACGCTTCCAAATCCTTGGCAAGATTTGAACCAGGCATCCCAGGCATCAGATGATAAACCACCTTCAACCCAGCATCCTTGGCGATACGCGTAGCTTCCACAACATCCGCGACCGTGTGCGTTCTGCCTACTAAACGGTAAATGCTGTCGTCTGGGTTTTGGACGCCAATTTCCACCCGCGTTACCCCCATGTCTAGCATAGCGTCTACATGCGGTTCTTTCGCCCAATCAGGCCTAGTCTCCACGGTTATACCCACATTGCGCACCCTGCTCTTTTCCGCATTCGCCTTCGCCTCCTCAAGCGTTACTGACTGCTTACCTGTAATCGCATCTAAACAACGCTGAACAAACCACGCTTGATACTCAAACGGTGTCGAAGGAAAAGTCCCACCCATAACAATAAGCTCAATTTTATCCACCCGATGCCCAATAGCCTTAAGCTGCTCAATGCGACTTCTAACTTGCAAGTACGGGTCAAAACTGTTTTGCAACCCACGCATCGCCGCAGGCTCAAAACCCGTATAACTTTGCGGAACACCACGAGTTGGCCCACCTGGACAGTAAGCGCAAGGTTCAGGTTGCGGACACGGATGTGGCTTCGTCATCACAGCCACCACACTAACACCTGAAATTGTTCGTGTAGCTTTTCTGCGTAGAAGAGAAATTAGCTTGCGTTTTTCCTTTGGTGTTAACGCGCTTATGATTTCTGCGTTTGATGTCGTGCGTTCAAGTTTGTGTTTGGCGGCAACTTGGTTTTTGACGCGATTTAAATCGTCACGTGTAGGTAACGGTAAAAGCATTAAGGCGTTGATGATTTCTCGTGCTGCGCTGTCTGCGTTCAAAGTGTTTTACCGCATAAAATCTTGGTGTAGTGGTAGATAAACTGCGCTGACAGAAGAGCTGAATCTAATCACTTGCTCAAATTTAAGCTTGCGAAGCATTTTGTGTTTATAGAAGAATTGCCATGCGGTACTCATCTTTATATTTGCCGTTGATGCGGATTTCTTTGCAGAGTTTGCCTTCTATTTCAAAGCCTGCTTTCTTGTATATGCTGATTGCTTTGTTGTTGTCGGTGTTCACTATTAGATAGACTTTTTTCAGCTTTTGCATTTTGGCAACCTCAAGCATGTGCTTCAGCAGCGCTGTGCCGATGCCCAAGTTCTGATAGTCATCATGCACGGTGATGCCTAGTTCGGCTTTGTGTTTGAAGGCTTCTTGTGGGTTAAAATTGAGCGATGCTGAGCCGATGATTCGCTGCGTGTTTGCTTCTTCTGCAAGCGCGATAATTGCTAAGACTTTGTTGTAGTTTATGTTGTTTGTCCAGCTTTCTATTCTTTCTCGAGTGAATGGCGGAACCAAGTTTGAAATGCTTTTTTCTGATAGTGTTGAGAACATTGCCCAGAGCATTTCGGTGTCGTTTGCTTGTTCTGGGCGGAAGGCTATTTTTTTGCCGTTTTTTGCTGTGAACGTTTTTTTCCACTTATTTGGGTAAGCCATGTTTACGCCTCTGTTGTTAGGCAAACTGTTTTCTACGTATGTTAATCTGTTTGTATGTGGACTTTGGATAAAATGTTATTCTTTTTTAGCTTGATTTTCAGTAACCAAAAAGCAAATATCCTTAGTGCATGTTATTTGTTTTTGTGGGAGAATAGGCAACGAAGAAGAGAAGGAAAGCAGATTCTGATATCGTTGTCAATGCACCACGCGAGAGGTGTTCAGTAGGACATTCTGTAGAGGATAGAGAAGCGGAATGGTCGAGGATTAAACGTTTCTTCCGTTTGTTGCCAAGGAAGGCGTATAGAAGTTTTCATAATTTTGTGTTGTCTTATTTTAAAACGGTGAATCGTAAGGCAGGAAAGAGGATGAAGTTTTTGTCTATGAAAACGGAGACTTTTGAGCATGTTGATTCGGTGGTTAAAGTGTTTAAGTGGGTAATTTTACCTGCGACTTTTATCTATGTTTCAGTGGGTTTCTGTTTCTTAGGGGAGAATGCGTTGGATTCTGCGTTAGTGGGTATCTTGCTTTTCTTTTACAGTAACTTTCTTCCTGATCTTCCTGCTGTCTTCAGAAAAGCGTATAATCGTGATATGGGTGTTATGCCAGAAAGCGCGCCGTGGTATAAGAACTGTGCTTTGCTTTTGTTTGCGCCATTATTCATTGGGTTGTTTCTTTGCGGAATACACTCAGGCTGGAAAACAATTGAAACGTTCCATAACTTCAAATCCTTAGCGGTTTACGTGGCTTTTCTGTCCCTTGTTGGTTTTTTTGTTTTCACCCGCTTTCCAATTGGCATAGGTGATGTAACTGAGAGTCTTTCTATTCCGTTTTACGGCTTAGCCGGTTACATGACTCATCTTAGAGTTGACCTGTGTTTTTGACAGAAACCGCATCAATGGCAGACTTTAGGATTATAGAAAACGTGTTTCAGTTAAAAAAGAAGATCATTAAACGCTTGCTTCAGACGTTACATCCAGTTTTGGCCAGGTTTCCGCTGCAGAACAATGCGTTTCTCATAGTTGCGTCTGCTTCTAATTTTCGGGTTTAACTTGGTTTTCTCTGCAGCTTGGATTTTCGGTGTTTGCGACCTGACTTTTCCCGCTTTTGAAAGTGAACCGTGTGTTGGCATTTATGCACCTGTCGCAGATAAAGGAAGAAAGCAGCTCTTAAACCTTTAGGCGACACTAAAGCTCAGCAAAACATATACACACCGCTTATTCACAGAGCGAATAGTTTTCCACAGGTTACCTACACACAGATGCCTCCGCAGAAAACACTGGACACACAACGCTAACAACAGTGAACAGTCAAACAGCATCCGCAAAGAATTGAACACTTATATAGTTTCGCGGGGCAGTCAAAATTGAGCTGACAACACGATGCATCACCAAGAGAAAATCACTGTGAAAACCATAGGTGTCGTCAAAACCGAAAACTTTGACGACGAAAACAAAGACAAAACAAAAACCTC
>CAYMLF010000104.1:0-7515 GCA_964391275.1 uncultured Candidatus Bathyarchaeia archaeon | reverse complement strand
TCTTCGCTTAAGCAATACAACCACTAACACTACCACAATCACAACCACGACTGCGGCAACTGCGATGATTATTAGGTTTTGGTCAAAAGCGTTTGTTTGCTCTTCTGTTGGAGTGGGACTTGCAGTTTGCGTCGGAGTTGCAGTTGGTGTACTGGTTGGCGTTGGAGTTGGACTTGCTTCTGGATTAGCATTAACGGTTATTGCACTCGTTGTGGCGTTTACAAGTGGAAAATCCTTGTTAACTGCTGTTATCGTATGGTTTCCCGCGGTTGGCAGTGTAATGTTGAAGGTGCCTGTGCCGTTTGCTAAATTGCTAGCTGAGACTGCAGGGAATACTGCTTCGCTATCGGTTGAGTTAAATTCAATAGCGGCTCCGTGTTCTTCGTTTCCAAGGTCTGTTAGGATGTTATTTGAGGAGTCTCGGGCAGTCACTGTTACATTGACTGACGAGCCAGCGTCTATTGTTGTCGGGGTTACTTCTATGTCAAAGTGTATTGGGTTAACGGTTACTGTTATGTTTCCAGTTATAGTGCTGTTTGAGGTGTCGGTAACGGTTACTGTTTGCGAGCCAGCCGCTCCAAAATAGAGAATGCATGACCCTGTACCGTTGTTAATGTTTAGGGTGGTGCTTGACGGCAAGATTGCGTTTGGATCGCTGCAGGTTAAGGTGACTGTTCCGGTGTAGTTTAAGGCGTTGTTGGCATCATCTTTTGCTGTTATGGTTAGGTTGTTGGGCATTGCCACGTTAAATGTTGTTTGGGCAAAGCTTAGCTCGTAGTTGGCAATTGTCCCTTCATCTGCTAGTGTTTGTGGTATTTGAGTTAAACAAATGGAACCAGACATAAGAATTATGCATAGTACTATTGTAAGCTGAAGTTTCTTCATCATGTCGCTTCCTATATCTTAAGATATAAGTAACAAATATGCTTTTAAAGCTTACTAAAAATCGCTAACTCGCCAGCAACAAAAAAAAGCATCTGCCACTTAAACTTACGTTTTCTTACCGCTTACTTTCAATTTAACGGTTGACTGAACAGACCCTACGATAACACGACTCTTTTCTATTTTGGCAGATCCAATTTTAACCGGAAGCACAGTATAGCTTAAGCAAAGCCTGTAAGGCAACGAGAGCATAGTCCACAATTTGTTCAACTCATCAACTGCAAGCTCATCCAGCATAATTCTCAGGTCGTCGCCCGCCTCGGTTAAGCTTCCTTGCAAGCTGGAGCCGCGGAGAACAGGAGTTTCAGCAAAAATCTGCATGATTTTGCCAAGAATGATTTGATCTTCCTCAGCATTCTTTGTTAAAGGCGTGATCAGATAGCGTAAACTAAGGTACAAGAGTGTACGTGGTTCTTGGGGATTTTGTGGCTGGTTACGCATGCTGGTTAATTCGGCAACGTTGTAGAGAAAAACTGAGATTTGAGCTGATTTAGCTTGCGCGTCTTGAGGCGACTGAAAACTGATTTGCTCGGGGCTCTTAATTATTTTTGATAGCTGTTTATCGTCTTTTATGCCTTCCCAAATTCGGTTGGCAAGGGTTTTGGTGACAGCGTCTAAATTGTTATGGCTACTCAATTTTATCCCTATTTTACCCGCTGCATTGATTCAAAAACAATTTCCAGAGTCTCAATAGCTATTTCGCTGCCTTTGCCGTTAAGGTCTGGCGCTTTGTACTTAGCAGGCCAAGCGTTTGTAAACTCCCATTTTGCCACATCGTTGAATTCTTCATCCAATAAAACCACGGCAACATTTCTTCTTGCCTGGCTAACTTTGCCCTGCTCAACCATTTTACGCCAACTATAAAGGTCAAACGAGCTTGTGAGTCCGCCTTTCAAAATCAAGTTGCTATGACGTAGCAGTCCTGATTGTTTTCTAACGGTGTAACTTGCGTCGGTTCCGTCCCTGACTTCAATAACGTCATTTGATGATTCGGGAAGGATGACTTCACAAAAGTTAGCTTGCGCCATACCGGATATTTCAACACGGAATCGGTAATTTCCAAAAGGGTCTTTTCTTTGTGCTGAACTTTTTGCTGACATGATTACCTCTTGCTCCTCAATGGGTAGCTAATCAAACAAAGTATCTATTATACCTTTCAGGATGGAAAGACTAGCACTAGGAGTGTCAGTTTGTAGGTTTCAAAAAATAAAAATAAAAAAAGGTTAAGGCTTGTCTTTTCTGTTTCTTAAAATATCACGAATCTCTCTTAGTGTCGTTAGTATCTCGTCATCGAGCCCTGCCATTGGTGGAACAGGCTCTTCTCTTGGAATAACCACTTCAGTACCAGTAACGTAAGGTTCCTTGAATTTACGCAGTTCTTTAAGTATAAAATCACGAACTTCCTCGTAGAAAACGATGCCATCTAAAGTTTCCTCTGGACCTTTCTGGTTTGCGCCTGAGTAACCTGCAGTTTCAATATGAACCGAACCAATATTGAACAATCTGTCAAATGGACCAGCTTTGCTGGAGATGTTTGTTATTGTTCTAAAGGGAACATGTCGACGGGTTATGGTAACGATTCCACGCTTTGAGTAGATTTCAGGCATGGAGTCGCCGGTTTCAGCTTTAACGGAATATTCGATGCTTTTCACGTAACGCGGTACCACAATGATTGTTGGTAATAGCCAAATTAGATTGATTATTATGGTCCAAACGTTAATTGGCAAGATATAATCGCTGATGATTTGGGTTACACTTGGATTTGCTGGTTCTAACGCAACTAAGTAGGCAATGCCTAAAAAGGAGAGAACGGTGAGTAGCCAAATCATTATGAAGCTAAAGACGCTTTCGAATAACAGTTTGTGAGTATATGCAGGGGCAGGTTTGAATGTTTTTCCGCTTGTAATCGGCTTGACTGGAGGTTTAATGACTTTTTCTTCGATTTTTCCCAAAATTAATCACCTCCCTTTCGTTTGTATCTGGGCGTTTCTTTTGCAGCAAGTTTGTTAAAAACTACGATAGCCTGATCAGTTATACAGAGTTGTTTCTCTTGGGGTCTTAGTTGAATATTATACTCTTGGATTATAGCGTCTATTGTTTCTCTGCATTCGTTTTCTTTGGGGCAATCTGGGCAGAGTTTTCCAGCATACGACTGATGCTTGTACCAAACGATTGCCCCAAGCTTTTCTGTGTAAACTATGTAGACTTGGCTGCTTGTTTGATAATCAAATCCTATTAAGAGACCTTTGTAGTCGAGAAGGGTTTCGATGTCGAGGCGGTGGCTGTTTGCGTGTTCTCTTAGTGTCTTGGCGATTTTTTCTCGTGCTCTGTTTAGTACGCGTGAAACGTATGCAGGAGTCCAATTTTGGGCTTTGTGTTCTTCGGCGATTGTGCTTGTGTTTTTGCCTTTTTGGAATTCTTGCCAGACAACTGTTTCGTCGTTTGATAGAATTCCCATTCATCTTGCACCTTCTTTACCAATATATAGTAAAGTTTTACTAAAAAAGTTTACGGTGTTACAAAAAGGAGCCAACATCAAAAGCCATTATCGGTTGCCTTTTTGCTGCCTGAGCGCAGTCACAAACGCTAATTACACCAAACCCCACTTTGCCTTCGGTAACTTTATGAAAAATTCATCAGAAATAGCAGAAAGACAACAAGACACAACCTGCACTAAATGCTATTAATCGGTAAACACCTATACTTTAGCAAAGCTGAAATATGTTAAACCAACGTAGGGTTTGAATCTGAGGCAGTTTTGTGACGACGCCGCCAGCTGCAGTTCCAGTGTCGTTTAAGAAATGGATTGTAGTTTCCGCAATCATAGGTTACTCTGCGCTGATTTTTTACCTGCTTTATTTTGTTGGTTTTTTTAATTTGGTGGCAGCTATTGAAAGAGTAAATTTAGGCATCTACTTGTTATCCGTTACAACGGTGATTATCTCCATCACTCTTCACACGTTGGTTTGGTTTAAACTGCTAAATTACCTCAACATCAAACTAAGCTTCAGACGAACAAACGTGTTGTACTGGGTGGGAATTTTTGTTGACAACCTGATTCCAGGCGGTTGGTCTGGCGACTTATTCAAAGCGTACTTGCTTGGCAAAGAACCAGAAATTGATGGGGGTAAAGCTGTTGCATCAGTGGTTGTCAAAAACATGTATGAAGCCATCTTTAACTTAGGCAACATGGTTTTAGGGCTTGTATTGCTTTTGCTAAATTACACTTTTGAAGGCAGCATCCTGTTGGGTATAGGTGGGGTGATGCTGCTTTTGACCTTGCCCTTGTTTTTCTTGATGATTATTAGTTTTAGGCCTAAAGGCGCAAAAAGAATAATTAGCCTGTCAATTCGTGGTTTTGCACGGTTTACCAAGAACCGCGTCAACTTATCAAAGTTTCAAGGGTCGATTGATAGGCTTCTAGACGATTATCATGAAGGCATGCAAATTCTGACTAAAAATCCAAAAATGTTGGGGCAACCAATGATTCTTTCATTTCTCGCATGGGGATTTGAAATCTTAACGTTGTACCTTGTTTTTGTTTCTCTAGGCTTTATTGTGCCAGCAGACAAAGTAATAATTGTTCGTTCAATTGCAGGTAATATTGAGGCTCAAGGTTATGCTTTTGCAGGTTACGCCCAGATAGTCACTACCGCGTTGTACACTGCATTAGGCATATTTCCAGCGGTGGCAGCTTCTGTAGGCTTATTGGGCGGCGTTGTGGTTTTTTGGTTTAAAACCTCAATAGCTTACATAGCGTTTCACTGTGTCATTTTTGCAGATTGCGCAGGCTACTTATGCAGAGTTGTTAGAGCATCTGATTCTGGCAAGTGCAAAGACGACGAGGCCACTGAAAAGCCGGCTGGTTAACCAGCGTAGATTTGAAAACTGCAATCCTCAACTTCCAGTAGAGTTACCGCTTGAAAAGTTATAGCTTATATACTTGAAAAGTGAGCTTAGAAGTAAGCAAAATTTTGGAGTGAATTTTATGACAGAAAATATTGAGCTTACGGCTGAAGGTATGAGTAAAATCAAGCAGGCAGCAACTCAATTCAAGGATACGCTTGTGGCGTATTTTAAAGAACACAATGTTGAGGTTAAAGATTGGAAATTTGCTGTGGAGAACAGCGAAGCCAACTACGTCATTGATGCGTCAGTTAAAATACAGATCAGCCCTAAGAGCAAAGTCAAACAATAGCCTCAGTACAATCTTGGAAAACAAAAAACGGCAAACAAGCAGGGGCATGTTGTTTCCAAAACGGTTGCCCCAATTATACCGCACGAGAACTTTTCCTTCGAGAAGTCATTAGCTGCTTTAAGGCTCTTAAAAGGACAATTATTTAAGGAAAAACGTTTTTCTAAATTGTAGAGGCATACTCATGAAAGCGGCATTAGGCATCCTGTTACTTTTTCTGTTTCCATTGCTGCTCATGCCCTCCGTAAACTATGCATCAGCCAACTTTAAGTATCATCCCCCAAGAGTAACAGTGATATCTCCAGTAACCGACATGACATATGACAGTCAAGCAAGTATTGCTTTGAACGTCAAGGTTGAAATGTTCAGTTGGGATGGATCTTTTAATTGGGAACAGTTAGCTGAGGTTAAATACAAGTTAGACGGGCAACCAGACTGTTTAGCAACCATTGAAAACAAAGCGAAAAGCGGAGTAGTTGAGGGATTTGCCACCGCCACCCTTTCAGGCGTTACAGAGGGGGCTCATTCCCTGTTCATTCATGGCAAAACAACCCTTAGTAAGTCGTCAGAAGACAGCGCCAACTTTGAGAAAACAATCTTCTTTATTGTCGGCAAGGTTACTCCAACAATTCAAGTGCTCTCTCCACAGCAAAAAACCTACAATTCAAAAGATGTGCCTTTAGAATTCAAAAGCGATAAGCCTCTAACTTGGGCAGGATACAGCTTAGATCAAAAAATGGTCGTCAAAAGCCTAACCAATACAGTCATCACTAACCTATTCAATGGTGAACACTACTTGAGATTCTACGGCATTGACACCGATGGAAACATCTGTGCCTCTCAAGAAATCGTTTTCACAATCAACGGCAAGAACCCGCCAGTCGTTACAATAGACGGCGAAGCCATTGCTGAGGCGAGGAAACGTGTGCCTTCAGATTTTGGGAATCGCTCGTGGACTTATCTGCCGCTGAAATTCTCTGTTAATGAACCTGCCACTTGGACAGGATGCAGTATAGATGGAGGCGGAATTCAAACGATTGAGGTAAACATGACTCTTAGCAACGTGCCTTTTGGAGAGCACACCATTATCGTTTACGCAAAAGATATCTGCGGGAACATGGGCGCTTCAGACCCATTCACAATTAATTTACTCAGGGGCGTGGCTGGGTCTGCTTATGCATCACCCAATGCTTCGCAGCACACAGAGTTGCAAGAACTGATTCCTGAGAGCAATCCAAGCGCAAATAATAATCCATCAAATATGGGATTGATTGTAGCCTCGACGACCTTGCTAGCCCTTGCCGCTTGTACTTGCATATTACTGTATAAGAAGAAACACCGCAAGCAAAACCAGATTTCTTTCAATTAAAGCTGCAATCCGCTACATTTTTAGGGTACACAAACAGAGAGTTCTTCTTAGGTGTTTAAGTTTGAACAAGCCTAGTCAGAAATACCTTGTCTTCATTAAAATTAGCCCCAACATGGCTGCTAAACTCTACGAGCCCTTAATGGAATTTAGCGAGCAACCAATCGAAGGGGTCAAACTTGAAGAAGCCTACCAAGTGTTTGGAAAATGGGATTTTGCTATTCTATTTCAAGCAGACACTAACACGAATGCTTTGCACTTTGTAGGAGATAAAATTCGTTTAGTTGAAGGAGTAATAGAGACTACAACGATTCCACTATCGCCGATAAAGGACTACCGTAAATAAGCCTGCTCAAATCCCTAAGTGACCTAACGCCTGCTACTTTGACAATTGTTCAGTGCCAAACTTTACTTTCTTTTTATTGTAAACAAGAGTTTAAGCGTTAAAGCCCATGTTTCTCCTTGTTGTGTTGTAGCAATTCTTCTTTAGAGTTCAATTTAGCACCACAAACTTGGCATGTAGCTTTGTGCTCGCTAACTACGTGATCAATAACCTGGTCGTATGTATCAAACTGTTTTCCGCACCCAGGACATTTTGTTAATTCCGGCAAGAAATCACCTCTTACACAACACCTTGCTGAATGCAGCGTTTACGATTCGTGTGTTGTATCGGTGTCTTTGCCGTGGATTTCTCCATGAACCGAACGCAAATGCTCAATGTGTTCACTATGAAGGTGCCCTTCGGCAGTGTTTTTGCTGTCAAAGGTTTTGCCGCATTCGGGACACATGAACTCGCCGTGGCTTGCTTGAGTTACAGCTGTACTGTGTCCATGTGTGTGTTTAGGCGGATTTTCTTTAGCTTGAGCTGCGGTCTTTTCTTGGCTACTGTAGTAGTGTGTTTTCTTTTTGTCTTCAGACAAGTAAAAAACCTCATTAAATCTACTTTAATTGAGAGTATAAAACATGTGTGACTGTAAGCAGGCAATCACAACGGTACCAGACAAACGATACT
>CAYMLF010000103.1:0-7540 GCA_964391275.1 uncultured Candidatus Bathyarchaeia archaeon | reverse complement strand
AATGGTTTTTGTTCTTTGCCGTTTCCTCCCGAGCCTGTGTAACTGATGACTGCGATTAACCCAACCAAAACGATAACTATAACGGCTGCTGACAGCACGATTTTTCGGTTCATAGAGTTGCCTTCTTGAGTTGGACTTTTCTGCCTTGTCAGCGCTTATTTAGCTTTCTATTTTTTGCCTGTTAACGTTAAAACGCTTCTGAAAGCAGAAAAACGCGAACTATACACAAAAACGCTGACTCCGCTTATTTTTCAACATATTAATGGCTTGTAAAACCGCCAATAGCGACCTACCTCTCTATGATTTACTAGACCTCTATCCCTCTATAGGCTCCTGCAATGAGTTTCTAATACGTCCCAAATATGTGGGTCGGTTGGTTTTCTGGGATTGTTCCATTTGATACTAATTTGTGTGTTTCTGTGGCAGATTTGTCGCAATCCTTATTATTTACCGCCGCGTTAATGGTTTATTGCAGGTCTGGGAGCAAGCTTTAGATGCAATGCATCGAGGCATCAGAGCGTGCTAATTAAAACAGCGTAAAATTAGCATAGCGTTAAAGACTGTGCCTCTGTGGGCTGAGCTTGCATAGTGTTGAAGCATCTAAGCATGATGCATCAGTTTCCAAACGGCATCAAGAATCTGATGCGCCCAAGACATCGCTTAGTTGGGCCGTGACCAACAATAAGGCTCAGACTTGACCTGCTCTTAAAGAGTGGAAAAATCGACAGCTAGCTAGCATTCCACTTTTTTCTAACTATTTTCCTCTGAAACCAAACGCTCTTTTTTGAACAGAAATATGACCAGTGCAATTTTTGCTTCCACAATTACACTTCATCTGGAAGCCTATCTCAGATTCCTCTCTATAGTCAGCGGTGATTTCCTCGCCTTTCCTTATGCCCCTTTTAGCAATATAGCAAAAGTTCTCAAGCCTAACATTAGGGTCACAAGAATGATTCACCCAGCCATCAGGCGGAACCAAAACATACACGTTATTGATGAAGGAAACATGCTCTCTGTCCTCTTTAGGCAGGCTTTTCACTTCTTGCTCAGACAGCTCCTTATAGGCGCTCCATCGGATTACCAGCTCACCTTTTTTAAAATCCTTTGTAGCAAAAATGCCCAGTCCATTAATTTGGGACTTCTTTTTCTCTACACCATTACTCGTTAAATTGGAGTTCCAATTTGTGTTAAAACAGTTGAAAAGGGCTAACTCATCATCGGTTATTCCTGCTTGGCGAAGTTTTGCAACGCATTTTTGATACTGCTCTTCTGCGCACTTCGTAGGCTCAACAGGTTCGTCGGTTGTAAAGTGGTATGTTTCTTTGGCAGCTCTCCCCTTCTTCAAGGCTGAACGCTGTTTTTTAAACCTATTCAACGCTTCACAATCTTGCGACAACATGCCAAACGGGGTGTTTGGGAATTGTCGGCATCCATCTGGCCGTATCTCGTAGATTGAGCAAGTGTTATCTACCTGAAAAGGGCACATCGTGTGAGTAACGTACCATTCGTAAATTTCTTCGCCCTCATCAAACTTTTTACCCAACTCTTTTTTTAAGGACTCCATTTTAGCGTGAACTTCTGGGTGGGTTTCAGGTTTGGCTTTGATTTCTCCAGCCATCAAAAAATCATCCAGTGTACAGCAGACGCCGCATTTGGTACACAGAAACGGCAGGTTAATTGACCAGTTGCCTTTTTTGCTTTTGAATTCCATGTGCAGATAAACCGTGTCAATCATGCCTATGCAATAGTTAGAGTCTAATGTTTATGCTTTCAACTTTTCGGATAAAAGCGCGGGGGAAATACGTGTTTACTTGACTTGACGCATTAACCGCTGGTAAATGTAGAGGAAATAAACTGCTGCAAACGCTGTTAAGCATACTTCAAGCCCGAGAATGACTGCGTTGTGCTCAATTGCCATGAAGTAGCCGTGTGCAACTATGTCGCTGAAAACGAGGACTTGAAGGAATATGGCTCCGCCTAAGCAGCTTAAGCCGAAACTGTGAAATGCAAAGCGCAGTTTTCTGCTGAATTCTTGCGGTAGAGTCATCATGAACGACTACTTTAGGGTTGATTCAATCTTATGATTTATGAAATCAGAAACTATATTTAGTCTTCAGATTCTATTAAACCTTTAATCCATAAAATATTTATCTAAAAAGTCGGCTAGGGATTTCCTGTTTGCTTCTGCCGCTCCTCTGCATCCTCAACAATTTGCATAAGCTTCCTCTCCATTTTACGCTCATACACATGCTCTTTAACAGGCGGCAACAGCACCATTTCGTTCGTCAACGTTTCAGGTGGAACCATGCGGCGCTCTCCAACTTTAACAGTGACACGCTGGCCATCAAGGTAGTCCACAAAATCCTCCAGCGCCTCAACAATCCAGTACCCCTCACTTTCCGTTACCACCTTAACCTTGTTGACTCCTTTGTAAAAAAAGTCTTTTCCGCTCACAAAAATTCACCCCTAAAACGCAACAATCTAGAATCTAAAATAAAATATAAACCTGCACTTCAGCTTAAAGCTGGTACTCTTTGGCTTTCTCAACAAGAGTCGTTTTCCCATTCAAGTCAGCCATGAAACGGGCGAAAAGCTGCGGGTTCTCCGTGTGAACTGGAAAAAGCTTTTTCGCGTTGATTCTTCTTAGAGCCGCTTTAAGCTGCAGAGGCATCATGTGACCCGAAACATGCACATGATACTGCGGCAACCCGTAATGGTTAAGCCAGTTGACAGTTCGTTCATAATCAATTTCCATCTCCTCATTAAACGGCTCAGACGCCGACAACACATAGCAACTGCCTGCAGTCGGCTTAAGCGCAACCAATTCCTCAAAATCATAAAATGAAACCGCTAAAACAACTTTGCACTGTTGCTTCGAAAGCTCGAACACATCCAAAACTTTGCCGTCACCATCAAAACGGTCGATTAACCCTTTTTCCCAAGCGTCAAAGCGTTTCTTCGACTTTCGAAAAACCAGTATCCCCTCATCCTCCAACGCTGGAATCGTCAGGTTCTTATCGCTACGAAGCGCATCCAGCAAGAAGGCTTGCTTTAGTGAAACAGCAAGGCAACGGTTATTTCGTTTAGCCATTCGATAAAAAGTGTTCAATCGGTCAACATCGCTAAACCCGAATTCTGCCAGAGCAATACCGTCAATTTGTGAAACAATCCGCTCCAGCTTAGCCTCCACTTCCACTTCGTTAGAGACTGTTGCACCCGTCATGTTGGTAGCTTCAGTCACAATTGCCTCAGGCTCAGCCTCGCTTGCGCGTTCAATAAACTCGCCTGTCATCTCTGGTTTGGCACCGTGGTCTCGAAAATCGCCCGTGTACACTACTGCACCGTTTGAAGTGTGAATGATAAAGCCGTAAGCGCCCGGCACAGAATGGTCAACATGACATGGTTCAACCGTGACGTTATCAATCTTTATCTTGCTGCCCGTTCGGAAAGCATTAAAGTTTATGTCTGAAACGTTAAACTCTAAATCTGCACGGCGAATTTTACTTAGCGCCTGCAAAATGGTCTGAGTAGTTTCCCCGCAGTAAACTGGGATTTCACGTTTAATAAACGACAGGTAAGCTGAATGGTCCAAGTGACCGTGAGAAATAAAGACGGCGTCTGCCTGGGGCGGATCAGGGTCAAACTTGTAGAGCCCTGTGATTTGTGGAAGAATCCCGAGCTCTTGGAGGCTTCTCTCGTTTCTAGGCGAAAGAAATGGCGGTGAATAAAATTGTTTCTTGGCAGAAAATGACATGCCAAAATCAAAAAACACCTGTGTGTCCCTGTCTTGGATTAGGATTTTGTTTCCGCCTATCTCGTTGACGCCGCCGTAAATGGTTAGCGTTGTTTTGTTACTTACCATGATGGTACTTTATTGCTTGGCTTTTTTAATAGCGTTTGCTATTGACAGGATAACTGATGGCATAGTGAAAACGCTGAAAACCCGCGTGTACTTGGCTGCTTCCGCTTTCTTGATTGTCTTCAAGTCGCCTCCGCCTTTAAGGTACCCTTTAATGAACGCTTCCGTTATGGCTTCTGCAGTTCCGTTGCTATACAGCGGTTGCAGATAATGCCCAGCGTAATACAGAAACTCCGCTATGTCCCATGCTTCATCGCCATCCTGAGTTGCCTGCTCAAAATCCAGCAAGTAAACTGTGCCATCCTTACCGATTAACACGTTTTCAGGCTTAGTATCACCCAGCGTCATGCCGTGCGAATGCACTTTTGCCATGACTTCTCCTGCTCGTTCAATCTTGTCAAGTTCAAGGTCTGCCGCTTTAGCGTCTGTTTCCACTGAAAGCCGTTTGATTGCGTAGCTGAGGTCTTCGCCTTCAATAAACTCCATAAAAACCAGCCGTTCAGCATTGCTTACATGCAAAATTTTTGGAACATTAAAACCTCGTTGCCGCAAGAACTCGCTGGTGGCGCATTCCTTTGCCAACCGTGCTTTGCCAGAAAACACAAAAGCTCGCGCGCCAAACGACCACAAAGTCAGGGGGAACCATTTAAAACCTGACCACTCTTTAAACCGCTTCACCAAAACCTTCTTTTCAGCACCGTCAACTTTAGCCTTGATTAGGTAAATGTCGTTTAAAACGCCGCCGATGGGTTCCAATGTCAAGTTTGCTTGCTTTTGGTTTTGGAACATTTTCTGGGCAAACTCGGTTATGTCAGTTTTTTCTGCTAAAGACACCAGCCCGCTCGAAGTGGGAACAAAAACGTATTTTTGAGATTCAATGTTGTAGCAGTTCGGGTTTATTTCTGACTGTAGCTGCAGAGGTAGCCGTAAATTTATTCTCTGGTTTTTTAGAAACGCTTCAGTGTTCTGGGCGATGATATTCAACAGTTGGGGAAAAACGCCAAAGAAAGACGTGAATAGTCTTCTGGGCGCGTTTTTAGAAAGATTGGTTAGCCAAACCTTGGGGTTTTGGCTTTGAACTACAAGCTTTTTTGATATGGTAATGTAACCGTTTGATCTGCCGATTTTTCCTTCAGCTTCTAACTCTTTTAAGGCTTCCATGTAACTGCGTATTGCTTTATCTTCATCTTTCAGTTTACAGCCTTCCAGCAGATTAGACAATTCGTACGCTAGCAGAGGAAAAACACGGATCCGATTTAGTAAAACTTCATACAAGAAATACTGCGGTTTAATCTGCATGTGATATGCAAGTTCAGGGTATCCGATGCAAAGGTTTTCTACCGCTTCAAGAATTAAACGCTTCTTTAAAACCCGCTCTTCTCTACGCAGATACTCCTTACCCTGCAAAATTGAATAGGGAAAAATCAGTTTGCTTGCAATGGCTTCTCCAAGAAAACCGCGGTCGATGTCCCGCTCAAAAACCCATTGGTCAACAGCAAAAATTACGGCATTTCTCCCGTTGATGTTTTTGACGTAACTTAGCAGTCGCGGCTGAAAATTCAAAACGACCACAACAATTTCTATAATCGATTTTGCCGGGCTCTTGCTTGGGTAATTATCAATTAAACCTATAGCGGTAACTTGCGCCGAGCCAGCAGTATGATTGCATAATTCAATAACTTGCTGTTTGAATTCCTCATTTAACTCGGTGCAGTTTTGCATCTGTTTAAACCTGCATTGTTGGTGAGGAATAATGTTATTTTCGATATTTAAAACAGGCTGTTGGTATTTAATTTAGAAATAGTTAAAAGAAAAAAATAAACAAATAGGGGGTTTATTGAAAACTTAGGGTTTAGCTATTTGTACCGTTAAAAGGGGTTTTTCGGTATGTCGAACTGTAACTCCAACGTCAGCTATGGGTGTCACTTGGAAGGTGATTTTCTTGCATATCAAGTTGAGCGACTCTTCAGTGAAGATTAACATGTTTTTGCCGGTGCTTGTTAGGTGATAAACTTTTCTTGGTCTTTCAGAGTCCATATTCCATTCGCTACCGACGAAGCCTTTCTTTTCAAGAGTGTTTAGCAGTGGGTAGACGGTGCTTGGTCCAAAGTATATACCGAAGTTTTTGCGGATTTTTGTGATGACTTGATAGCCGTGCATTGGTTGCGTGTTTAGGAATTGTAGTATGATGAGGTCTAGTAGGCCTTTTGTTAGTTTTGCTTGGACTTCTTTTTGTGGGTTTGCCATTCTTCTTTCTCCTTTTGTATTTTTGTTGAACAGTTAGTCTGTTTTACGCTAATACAATAAGTCTCTTTTCGGACTTATTGCTTCTTGATTCGTTATATATACGAAGCAGTAATATAAAGGTTAATACTTAACAGAGACATATTCAAGCATAACAAAGCATAACTTGACAGCCAAAAAGATGGTCAAAATCGTCAATCTGAACCAATAAAAATTTGAGGAGAGAGAAACAACGTCTGAAACATACAAAAAAGAAATTGTACAACGCATAGTCAAGAACCTACTAGACATCCAACTTTTAAGATTGGTTAAAACCCAGCCACTATGGGGATACAAGATAAAAAAGAAGGTAGAAGCCAGCTTTAACGTCAAACTTCGCCATGGCGCGCTTTATCCCACGCTGAATTCTTTGGAACAAAACGGCTTTCTGGAAAGCAAAAAAGAACAAAAGGATGGCAGAGCACGCAAAGTCTACAGCATAACTACAAAAGGCATTGAGTATCTTCAAAGCTACTATACTGTAGTTAAAGAGCAACTTGAAACAAGTTCACTGTAATATCGAACTTATTTTTTCTTTTCAGAATTATCCTTTTTGTGCAGTTAACGCTGGCTGTTTTGACGCTAACTTAAAAAGGTTCCGTATCTCTATGAAAAAGCTTTTATTCTCAAATAGGCGACTGAAAATTAGAGGAAATAGAAATTGAATCTGGAAACAAGCAAAAACTTAGGCGGCATCGGCGCGATACTACTTTTCATCGGTGTTATACCCTTTCTGCAATACTTATGGGTGATTGGAATTGTAGGCATAATACTTGTTTTGGTTGCTTTGCATGGCTTAGCCAAATTTTACAGCGACAGCAACATATTCAACAATGCAATCTACGGCATCATAGCTGGCGTAGTCGGCGCAATTGTTGCAGTGGCGGTTGCGATTTTTTCTGTTCTCACACAAATGGTGCCTTTCCTACAAACAATCTATCCTGATTGGAATGGTACAGATTGGACAGCACTTCAAGGCATGACCCCTGACACAAGCAATCTTGATCCTGCAGACCTATTCCCCTTGCTTGCGGGAATACTCTTAGTGTTTGTTGTCATTTGGATTTTCGCAATAATTTCTGCATTCTTCGTTAGACGCTCACTTAAGACTCTATCAGTTCGCTCAGGCGTTGGATTATTTGGAACCGCAGGATTACTACTTCTCATCGGTGCAGTGCTTGTCGTAATCTTCGGTTTAGGGCTATTTATAATGTGGATAGCTGCCTTAATCTTGGCAATTGCCTTCTTTACGTTAAAACGACCTGAACCTGAAACAACGCAAACGACTTACACACCACCGCCAACATCCGTCTAAACCGCAGACTAAACACAACTCTTCTTTTTTTATTTCAAACATACAAACGCTTTTTAGCCAAAAATGATAGTGCACACTGCGTC
>CAYMLF010000102.1:0-7762 GCA_964391275.1 uncultured Candidatus Bathyarchaeia archaeon | reverse complement strand
CAACTTACAAGCTAAGCGAAGCCGAGGATGTCCTTGTGAAGTTGAAGCAGGGAAAAATTGTTGGAAGGGCTATCTTAACCACATAGTACTCTGCGTGTTCTCCCCAAAATGTGTGTTTTTACTTTTTTCTTGATTTTCCGAAAGGTAAATAGCTTGTTAATAACCAAATATTTCATGAGCAGCTTCTCTAGGCGCAAAAACGCCTAAAAAAAGGTATGGACTATTCGAGAGAGAAAAAACGATGGCAAAAAACAAATTAACCGTCACAGCTTTGTTGATAACTTTAATGCTTCTAGCCTCAGGCTTCATCATATTAGGTAAAAACAGTTCAGTGACAGCCGCTGAATCAAACGGTCTGTTGCAGTATGAATGGCCCCAGTTCAACGGCGACTCAACATTTTCACGTTTCTCATATGGACCAGCTCCAGAAACCTCCGATATTCTGTGGCAGGTTAACTTTACAAACCTGCGAAGTTACCTTGCAGCCTTCAACGGAATGATTTTCATTTCAACAGAAGATTCAATTGTTGCATTAAACCGTGACACGGGCAAAACTGTTTGGAGCACCAAAATTCCCATGAGTGGATATTGGCCTGTAGCTTACAAATTAGACGATACACGCATGATGGTTGAAAGCAGCTGCTTAGAAACCGCAACAGGCAACATCTTATGGACAAGCACTGACTTTTGCGCTGACACAGGCAACTTCAACTCAAACGTGTACAGCCCCGAAGAAGAAATGTTCTATATTAAATCAGGCGCCTTTGTGGAAGCCTGGAACTTCTCTGATCTATCAGTGCCCCCAACGTTTGTGTGGAAAACGTATGTTCCAGGCGGCGGCAGAGTCGGTTCAGGCGTAACTTATGGCGACGGCAAAGTCTTCCCAGGTTCCTTCCAAGACCTGCAAATGGCTATTGACGCTAAAACCGGCGATGTCTTGTGGACTACGCCGACCAAAAGTGCAATGATTTTCTTTGGGTCCTATGCTAACGGCATATTCGTTCGAGGAGGCACAGATGACAACACAATGTACGCTTTTGACGCTAACACAGGCGAAGTCATATGGAGTTATCAGCCTGAAACAAGCGGTTACTTCTGTTCAGGCACAGCTATTGCGTACGATACAGTTTATGTGCCAAACAAGGATGGCCACATCTACGCTTTCAACTTAACTAATGGCGAACTCATTTGGAAGTATAAAGGTCCAGGAACCATGCTGTTTCCAGGCATGCCAACTGTTGCAGACGGAAAAGTGTATGTCACGTCAGGACAAAATGCACAGTACGGTGATGAGAGCGGTTCATCAGAGTTCGTTTGTTTAGACGCCTTCTCAGGAACACCTTACTGGTCACTGCAAATTGAAGCTTACGCCCCAAGAGAATCAGTGGCAGTTGCATATGGCCGCTTGTATTTAATTCCAGGTGAAGTAACTGAATCAGTAGACTCCACCGACGGATGCGAATATGACGTTCAAGGTCACGTGTGGGCTATAGGCAGCGAATCTCTAACTGATAGTTCATGGTCCATGTTCCGTCATGACGCAGCACGCTCCTCTATCGGTCAAGGTGGACCGGCAAACTTGAGCTTAATCTGGAAATTCACAACAGGCGGAGCAGTCATGTCCTCACCCAGCATAGCAGACGGTATAGTCTATTTTGGTTCCCAAGACCATAACATTTACGCAATCAACGCTTTAAGTGGCACACAAATCTGGAACTTCACCACCTTGAGCACGATTGAGTCATCGCCGGCAGTAGCTAACGGCAAAGTGGTGACTGGAGGCGAAGACGGATACGTTTACTGCCTAGACGCTTACACTGGCGCCAAGCAGTGGCAAACCTTCGTTAACAGCAACCTGCCCGTAACTTATGGTTCAGCAGTTATGCTGCGTTCCTCACCTGCAATAATCAATGGCAAAGTCTACATTGGCTCACTTGACGGGCACGTTTACGCCCTTAATTTCAGCGACGGTTCCATAGTGTGGCAGTTCCAAACAGGCGGTTTAATCAAGGCTTCGCCAACAATCGTTGACGGCGCAGTTTACATTCCCTCGGAAACCCCTGATGTTGGCACGATTTTCAAGATAGATGAGGAAACAGGAGAGTTAGTTTGGAAAAAAGAGATTCCTTATGAGCACCAATTTACAGGCGGCACAGACATGATAGGTTCCCCAACTGTTGCCGCTGGCATGGTCTTCACACCCACTAACTTACGAGCTTATTACTGCTTAAACGCTACCAACGGCAACATCATATGGAACTTTAGCAACCCTGAAGCAAACGAATTCATAGTTTCTTCACCCATCTATTTGGATGGAAAAGTGTTCATAGTTGACAAGTTTGACATTACATGCCTAAATGCCAGTACAGGCATAAAAATATGGAACACCTTCACTGGCGACGAATACTATGTTGCCCCTTCATACGCTGACAACAGAATTTATATTGTAACAAGCGAACGCAACATATTCATCTTTGACGCTACAACAGGAGAAAAACTTGACAGGTACATTTTGCCGTCAGCCAGTTGGTCATCTCCAACACCTTATGGCGGAAGACTATACATTGGAAGTAAAGACTGGAACCTTTACTGCCTCGGCGAATACAACACTGCAACCGTTCAAGTTACCATTCAAATTGATAAATCACAACTGCAAATTGGCGACTCAATAGTAGTTAGCGGTCAACTTTCCCCAGCGATATCTAATGCTGAAATCAAGTTGACTTTCTCTAAACCTGACGAAACAAAAGAGGACCTATCAGTCTTCACAAAATCCGACGGTTCATTCACAAACACTTATACTCCAAGCATAGAAGGAAATTGGATAGTAACCGCAACGTATCAGGCGGAAACAACAGTGACCAGTCCAGCACAAGCCTTCAAAGTAGCCACCACAACAAGCACAATTACGCTTCCCGCTTACGTCTACGTGTTAATCATTGCAGTAATAGTGCTCTCTATTCTAATCGTCGCCATATTCGTTTTCTTCAAACAAAAAGAAAAGTACTAGCAACAATCAACACCTCTACTTTTTTCGCTAACCGAGCGGAAATTCAATAATAAATTTAGTTCCCTTACCTGATTCGCTCTCAAACCGTATTGAACCACCCTGCGCTTCCACTAACCGTTTAACAACTGCCAACCCGAAACCTTGCCCTTTCGATTTAGTCGTCATAAGCGGCTGAAAAAGTTTAGGCTTGATTTCCTCCGTAATTCCCATTCCTGTATCCTCCACACTTATCACGGCTTTGCCTTTTCTTTCAAAGGTTCTAATCGTTAAGGTTCCGCCGTTTGGCATGGCTTGGATAGCGTTTGTAGCAAGGTTAACTAAGATTCGTTTTAGAAACGTTAAATCAAGCTTAAGAGTAGGCAAATGCTTGTTGCATATAGCGAATGCTTCAATATTTTTTGGTAAGGAAACAGTAATCAATAGTTTAGGAATTGTCTCGCAAAGGTTGACACTAACCAAATCAGGCTTTAGGGGACGCGAGTAATCTTGCAAATCGCTGATTATTTTGTTGATGTAGTCAACATGCTCTTGTATTGAACACAGGCTTTCCTTAATGCCCTGACTGCATAGGTCATCTGTGGAGGATTCAATCTCTTGTTTCATCAGAAATAACTCGCCAGCAATAGCCTGCAGGGGATTACGGATGTCATGCCCAATCATTCCAGCGGTTTGCCCGATAGCCGCTAAACGTTCAGCACTTTTCAACTGTTTAGTTCGCTCATCCACTAGATACTCAAGATTCTTAGCGTAAGCTTCTAACTGTTGCTCTATCAGTTTACGTTCGGTAATATCCTGCTCTACACCAATAATTCTTATAGGCTTATTATTAGCGTCAACCTCACCTACCATTCGCTCAGAATGAATAGTACGTATCGTGCCATCTTGCCTAACAATCCGGTAGTCAAAACTAATCTTGGAAGTTGAAGGATTCTGAAACATCACATACTCCATCTTCTTGTTAATTGCTTCCCTATCTTCAGGAAGAATCTTCATCACATACTCATTCACGGTTGGACCAAACGGTTTAGGCTCTAACCCAAAAATTCTAAACAATTCTTCAGACCAAATCGCTTTGTCTTCTTTAACGTAATATTCCCAGTTTCCCAAGTGAGCAATCTGTTGGGCCATATTGAGACGGTTTTCACTTTCTTTAAGCGCTATTTCGGTTTTAACACGTTCTGTTACATCGTCGAAGATTACTATGGCAGCTTTGATTTGACCATTCTCGTAAAGAGGTTGTGCACTTACGTTAATAATGAAGCGTTGTTCATCAGTGAGCCGTTCAATAATCACTGGTTTGTCACGCACGGTTTCGCCAAGAAACAGCGCTCTGTAAGTGTATAACTCCTTGATTGGAAAAAGTTGTCCATTAAGTTTAAAAATTCTGAGTTTTGAAGCGTGGTTACTGATTTCAAGCCCGCAAGGGTTCACTCCATGCAGTTCAACTGATCGATTATTGGCGTAGATTATTTTACCACGAGGTTTTTCAACTACAACAACGGCTGAAGGAATGTTTTCTAAAACCGCTTGAAGCCTTTCCCTACTTAAGACTGCAGTTGAAGTTTCAGAGTATGATTTAGACTTGCCCCTCGTATCGACACTTGGAGTGTCCTTAAACTTTCTTTTTCCAGAGTTTTTGGCAGAGCTTTTTGTCAGCTCCACCATAAACATTCATCTCCCAAGTTACTCTAGCAAAACCAATCTTACAAAGTAAAATAGGTGAACAAATAAGTTAAGCCTTTTGCTTTATGTTTCTAACCTTAAGCAAACTAGTTTACGGTGAAAAGCAAATAGAAATATTAAACTGAAAAAGTCATATTTTTTGGTGATTTTTGTGGTTTCATTAGATAAAATTTCTGGAAAGAACGTTATTGGGCAAGGCGGGGACGATTTAGGCGAAGTTAAAGGCGCTGAAGTTAACACTAACACGTGGAATGTTACTCATCTGCAGGTTAAACTGTCAAGCAAAGCCTCAGAGTCTATGGGATTCAAGAAACGGTTCAGAAGCTCCACGGTGTGTTTACCTGTCTCGATGGTTAGCGCAGTTGGAGACGTTGTAACCGTGAATAAGACGTTAGATGAGTTGAGCAGTAATCAAGAAGTAACTGAATGCGTCGAATAAACGCGCCAAACTAAGTTGAAAGTTTCTCTTAGGCTGTTTGTTTTTTCAGCGGCGTTTTTACCAAACGCTTTTTAAGATTTTTTAACCGCTATACCTAGCTTGCCGAGGGTGTAGGTAATCTTAAAACAGGCTAACGAAGCTAACGGTAGTTTCCAAATTCCAGTAGACCTTATCCGCACAGTAGCAATCATTATGGTGCTAATGTACCATGCAAGCACCGAACCCTATACCGCGCAACTTTTGGATTCCACGCAATACTTTGTTTTGTGGTGGAGCCAAACAATTTACCAATCCTTTGTTATTTTGGGTGTGCCCTTGTTTGTGATGTTAAGCGGTGCCTTGCTGCTTCAACCCTCAAAAGTGAATGAGCCAATCAAGGTTTTTCTTAAAAAAAGGTTAAGCCGTATTGGGCTGGCTTTTCTGTTTTGGAGCATTGTTTACTTTGCATGGAACTACTTCGTTAACCATCAAACTTTTACGATAAATTCGGTTGTTCAGTCGTTTCTAAGCGGTGGCGCTTACTTTCAATTCTGGTTCATCTACCTGATAATGGGTTTGTACCTTATTACGCCGGTCTTGCGAATTGTTGTTGCTCACGCTAACCGAAGACTGCTGCGTTACCTGCTCATATTGTGGTTTGTAGCTGCAAGCCTACTTCCACTGCTTCATTTAATCACTGGTTTTGAAGTTGACAGCAACCTCTTCCTATTCAGCGGATGGATGGGCTACTTTATTTTGGGCATCTATTTAATTGAGAGCCAGATTAAAACAAAAACTCTAAAACGGCTTCTTGCGGCAGGCATGATTTTGACGATTCTGGGCTCTTGGCTTATGGCGTATCCCTTCCGTTCCTTTGAGCAGTATTACTTCTTTGCCTTCACTTTATCAGCCAACGTGATCTTATCGTCAATTGCACTGTTTAGCTTACTGATTAAGCGTCCAGCGAATTGGCCGGGAAACAATCACCCAATGTTTAGCAGACTAATACACGCCATAAGCGCTAACACGCTGCCGATTTTTTTCTTTCACATAATTGTTTTAGAAACGCTCAATAAAGGCTTACTTGGCTTAAGAATAAGCCTAATGGATATCAACCCTATCATTGAAATTCCCCTTGCCGCTTTTATGACGCTGTTTATTTGTTTAGGGTTGATTCTTTTAGTAAAAAGAGTTCCAGTTTTAAACAAATTGGTTGGTTAGGGCAAGCGTTTGCTTGATAATATGCAAACTTTTTTGTAACTTGACTTACAAGGATAGGTAAGGCGTTTAGAATGGAAAGGAAAGATTATCTAGAGAATCCAGTTAAGCACATAAAAATCGGTAAAGCCTTAACTGTAAACGAGTTAATGCAGCAGTTTAAGAATTCAGGCTCATTTGGGGCTGGACGATTAGCTTCTGCATGCGACATTTATGAGAAAATGCTGAAAGACCCTGACTGCACGGTTTTTTTAGCGCTTTCAGGCGCAATTGTTCCTGCAGGCATGCGTACAGTAATAGCTGATTTGATAAGGAAAAAACTTGTTGACGTCATCGTCACTACAGGCGCCTGCATGGTTCATGACGCTATTGAAGCAGTCGGTGGACACCATTACAAGGGAAGCTGGATGGTTGACGATAAAGAACTCTACAAACATCACATCTTTAGAATCTACGATATTTTCGTAAAAGAAGAAGACTATATGAAGCTAGATTATGAGCTCTCTGAAATGTATAGAGAAATCGCGCAGGAAAGGCAAGGGAAAAGCTTGTCATCAGACGAGTTCGCATGGGAAATCGGCAAACGACTAAACGACCCAAACGCTATTCTCAGAGCGGCCTATGAAGAAAACGTGCCCATATACATTCCAGCGGTACGTGACTCAGAATTTGGCTTCATCCATTGGCTGCACTCTTCTCAGCAGGACCAAAAGAACGTGCTGTTAGTGGACGCGTTTAAGGATGTGTCTTCTATCTGTGAAATCTGCAGTAAATCGCCCAAAAACGGCATGATAGTTCTCGGCGGCGGGGTTCCCCGCAACACGGTTCAATCTTCAGCTCTTGCTTCAAAGAAGGGATTAGATTATGGAGTGATTATTACTATGGATAGACCTGAAACTGGCGGTTTGTCGGGTTCAACGCTTGATGAGGCTGTGAGTTGGGGTAAAATTAAGGGTGAAGCCGACCACGTCATGGTTATTGGGGATTCCTTGATGGTTTTTCCGTTTATGGTTGCCTCAGTGATGGAGCGGTTGGGGGAAGGTTTTAAGCGAAATTCCTTTTATCAACGTGAGATAGGAGCAGGGTGTTAGAGATGGCTGGAAAGGCTCCTTTGAAGTGTTGCGGTAACTGTGACAGCCACAACATGTACGTTTATCCAACCAAAATGTTCTGCTCCACACGTTACGCCCAAAACAAAGACCCCATTGTTGACACGCTTGGATATTGCGAGGATTGGAACCAAGTTAGCCAAGAATGCTACTGTGTACGTGACGCGCTTAAAGCTAAAAGCCAAAATCAAAACCTGACGGGCGAACGTTAAAGTTAATATCTCTGCAGGATGTTTTTGTAGAACGCTAAAGCCCGGTGGTGTAGTGGTCAAGCATAGAGGCCTCTGGAGCCTTTGACGAGAGTTCGAATCTCTCCCGGGCTAC
>CAYMLF010000101.1:0-7767 GCA_964391275.1 uncultured Candidatus Bathyarchaeia archaeon | reverse complement strand
CAATTAGGTCTGCTACAGCTTTTGCTTTAGCTGAGTTTTCATTAAACCTGTACAGGCGAATCCTCCCGTAAACCCGTTGCTGCAAAATCCCCTCAGACTCCAAAATCTTCAAATGCCCATCTGTAACCGCATAGTTCATTTTTATTCTGCGGGCAATGTCTGAAACGTTAAGTTGCCCCAGCTGGTTGATGAGTTTAAGTATTTTCATGCGGGGCTTAGACGAGAAAACCTCTTCTATCTCCAATGCTGTTTCACCTGCGCTCCATAGCTAATAGCGTGCAAAGTTCCTGCTCTAGCTCTGCCGCTGGGATGGAGGGCAGAGAAACCAGTGTTGAGCGTCCACGCGTGGCGGCGGTGGCAACTTGCGTTTTCAAAATACCCAGTGAGGCAAACCGTTGCATGTACTTCCAAAGTTGCGTGTGACTGTACGGTTTCTCCTCGTACTCTTCACATGCCACCTCGTAAGCCCTCTCAACTTCAGTCAGCGTTGCGTAAGCTTCCTCGTTCTCTTTAAAGTGGCGTGCAGCCGCAAGCAAAAGCAGCTTCTCATGAAAACCTAAACCTTCAAGTTCGCTTCGTTTGAACGAGGGGATAATGGCTGAAACCGCTTGCCTGACACATTCAGGCTCCACTCGCTTGGCGTCTTGGGCATCAGCGTATTTGCCTGACCGCCACAGTAGCTCAATGCCGAAGCGTGCGTTTCCAGTCTCCGAAGAAGCCAACTCTGCAATTAAGCCTACAACGTCTTCTGACACTGCAGCTGGCTCAAAAGCCAACTTTACCCTGTCATTTAAGATGTCAGTTAACGGTTCCTTGCCGTAGCGTGCCAAGCTGACGATGTTGCGTTGCAGCGTGCTCTTCGCACTTGCGTCCAAAGCTTCCAAAGGTTTAAGGTCGCGCTGGATGAAAATGAACGATATCCGCTGGGGTTTGCCTGCTTGCATCTCCTGTAGCCGCGTCAGTTTGTACACGGCATCAGAGCCTTCTTTTTCGATTAGGCTGTCAAACTCGTCAAGCGTGAGAATGATGAAGGCTTTTTCTTCTTCTAAGACTTGCAGAAGCGTTTTGAGGATTTCTTCTGCTGAGTAGCCGCGGGCTGGAAAGTTAGGCTGAAAAACCGTTACCGCGTGATGCAGAATCAACGCGAGGCTGCCTCGGTACTCTCGGCAGTTAACGTGTACATAGCGGAATTTCATGCCCTGTTTGCCTGTTTCAGTGGCGATGTCAGCGCCGAATCGTTGGCAAAGCGCAGTTTTGCCTGTGCCCACGTCGCCTGTTACGATGACGCGTTGAGCCATGCGATCGGGGTACCGTGTTAGGAAGCTGAAGAATTCCATCAGCAAGCGGTGTTCTTTTTCTCGGTGAGGCATGCGGTTTGGCAAGTAGTTTATGTCAAGTTTAGCCTCGTCTTTGAATACGCTTTGATGGAACGACACGTTTAATCCTCTACTTTGACCGCTGTGCTGGACTGTTTGTTGTTTACTGTTAGAAGTGAACGCTTTATAAATCAATAGTTAAAGTTTGAATGTTTTTCAGGGCTATCTGTTTTTCTTGTTCTTGTTCTCCAGAAAGGTTATTACGTTTAGAAATCAAATTATGAACTTTAGGAAGGAATTCTTATAGCGGCACAGGAAAACTTGAAGATTGGGCTAATTCAAACAGCGGTTTGTGAAGATTTAACTGCAAACTTGAACCAAACCTTAATGCGGGTTGAGGAAGCAGCTAAGAAGGGTGCCCAAATCGTCTGCCTACAAGAACTCTACAGGACACCGTATTTCCCGCAGCAGGAGAGGCAGGACGCAGGCAGGTTTGCCGAGTCTATCCCTGGCGAATCCACCGCGGCTTTCTCGGCGCTTGCAAAAAAGCATAAAATCGTAGTGATTGTGCCCCTGTTTGAAAAAAGCCCCAACGGCAAATTCTACAATTCAGCAGTTGTAATTGACGCAGACGGAAAACTCCTTGAAACCTACCGCAAAATCCACGTGCCCCACGACCCACTGTTTTATGAACAGAACTATTTTGAGCTTGGCGACTTGGGCTATAGGGTTTATGATACTGCTTACGCCCGAATTGGCGTGTTGATTTGTTATGACCAATGGTTTCCTGAAGCGGCTAGGATTTGCACGCTGAGAGGCGCTGATATACTGTTTTATCCCACAGCGATAGGCTACATTAGGGGTCACACGTCTGAGGATGGCGATTGGCGTGATGCTTGGGAAACTGTGCAGCGTGGTCACGCAATTGCGAACGGTGTGCATGTTGCCGCAGTCAACCGCGTGGGTGTAGAGGGTGAATTGGAGTTTTGGGGTGGCTCGTTTGTCTGTGACGCGTTTGGAGAAATCCTTGCTAAAGCCAGCGGCGACCGTGAGGAGGTGCTTGTTGCCTCGGTTGATATGAGTTTGAACAAGCGGATTCGTGACGGATGGGGATTCCTTAAAAATAGGCGACCCGATACATACAAGCTTCTCACTGAAAAACAGCTCTAAAGGAAACAACTTTGATGACTAACAAAAACGCATCTTTATGCAAGACACCCCGTGAATTAGGATACCGTATGCCTGCTGAATGGGAACGGCACGAGGCGATTTGGCTTGCTTGGCCTTATGACCCAACCACTTTTCCAGACCGCGTGGATAGGGTTGAGCAAACCTACGTTGAAATCATAAAGCACATTCATGAAAGCGAAATCGTCAACCTTTTCGTTAAAGATGAAGCAATGAAAGAAAAAGTCACACGCATGCTTGTGCAGGCTGGGGTTGACTTGGCGAAGCTTCGGTTTCACGTTTTTAGGTACGCTGATGTTTGGTTCCGCGATTACGGTCCAACCTTTATCTTAAACAGTCGTTGCGAGTTGGCGATGGTGAATTGGATTTTTAATTCTTGGGGCAACAAGTATGATGAGCTTTTGAAGGACAAGCAGATGCCCCAAGTGATTAATGCGCGGATGCGGCTGAAATGTTTTAAGCCTGGAATCGTTTTGGAGGGCGGCTCCATTGACGTTAATGGCAAAGGCACCCTGCTTACGACTGAGCAGTGCCTGCTGAACAAGAATCGGAACCCAAGCTTGGGCAAGGCTGAAATTGAAAAGTGCCTCAGCGACTACCTTGGCGTTTGCCATTTTATCTGGTTAAAAAACGGCATTTGCGGGGACGACACTGACGGTCACATTGACGATTTAGCTCGCTTTGTAAATCCGACAACAGTGGTTTGCGCCTATGAAGAGAACCCTGAAGACGAAAACTACGCGGCGCTAAAGGAGAATTACTTGTTGCTCAAAGAAGCCGTGGATCAAGACGGTTGCAAACTGGACGTGGTGAAGCTTCCAATGCCAAAGCTGCTGGATGTGGAGGGGTTTCCGCTTCCCGCAAGCTACACCAACTTTTACATTGGCAACAGCAAGGTTTTGGTGCCTGTTTTCGGAGACAAAAACGACCCTGTTGCCTTAGCGGTTTTGCAGGGGCTGTTTCCAGATCGTGAAGTGGTTGGCATTGACTGTTCTGATTTGGTTTGGGGGTTTGGAACGATTCACTGCATATCCCAGCAGCAGCCCAGCTCGGATTTGTCTGGGGCAACTGCCTAGCTAAACAGCCCAGACACCTGCAAACCTTTAGCGTCTGTAAGCGTTTTTCTGCAAGTGTTGCAAGGTTTGGCGTTGACCTAGCTGGTTGTTGAGAGTATAAATAAGGGGGCTATAGTCTCCAAGAGCAGCTAGCTTTAACAGGTTGATGCAGCCAAAATCATTTACGCTGTGCAAGACATCTTGCGTGGTTAGCGCAATTAATGAATTAGAATTAGGTTCAGCTATGTATTTTGACATAAAAAAGTTTTTAAACAAAGTCTGCACTCACTAATTCGACACTAAATGATACCAAAATACTTCTTTTTAACAAAAGGAGTTGGCAAACACAAAGAGCAACTCCAATCATTTGAGTTAGCCCTCAGAGATGCAGGCATCCAAATGTGCAACCTCGTCAGCGTATCCAGCATCGTTCCGCCAGGCTGCGAACTGCTTACACGTGAAAAAGGCTTAAAAAAGATTCATCCAGGTGAAATCACCTTTGTCGTCATCGCCCGCAACGCAACCAATGAACCCCACAGGCTTGTAGCTTCATCTATCGGAGTTGCTATTCCTTCAGGCAAAAACCAGTACGGCTACCTCAGCGAGCACCATTCACATGGGCAAACAGATGAAACAGCAGGCGATTACGCGGAAGACTTGGCAGCAACAATGCTTGCGACAACCATGGGTATCCAGTTTGACCCTGAAACCGCATGGGACGAGCGCAAACAGCTTTTCAAAACCACAGGCTTAATCATCAAGACAGCCAACATAACCCAGTCTGCTGCGGGTGACAAGAACGGTTTGT
This sequence comes from uncultured Candidatus Bathyarchaeia archaeon, assembly GCA_964391275.1. Classification (GTDB taxonomy): domain Archaea; phylum Thermoproteota; class Bathyarchaeia; order Bathyarchaeales; family Bathycorpusculaceae; genus Bathycorpusculum. The sequence goes on along the minus strand of CAYMLF010000101.1, from coordinate 3,400 downwards.
GGACAACCACGGTTGCAGCCGCTGTTTTTGTGCCGCCTGAAAACTGCGAATCAACTGAAGAATAAACTGCTGCTTTTCCCTTTTCTATTCCCATCTAAAAAAAGATTAGTGAGAATTAGTTTCTGCGTATTTTTTGTAGTTTGCCAGCGATGCTTCAACGAATTTTTTTGCTTCTTGAGCGTTTTTCCAGCCTTTAACCTTAGTCCACTTGTGTGGTTCCAAGCGTTTGTATGTTGTGAAGAATTCTTGAATTTCCGTTAGCTTATGCTCGTGAACGTCGGTTATGTCATTGTAGCCTTTGAACCTGGCATCATTTTCCAGAACCGAGAGAATTTTTGCATCAGGTCCCTCTTCATCTTCAATTACTAGTACGCCGATAACTCGAACTCTGGCTATGGCGCCCACTTCTAAAGGCTCAAACGTTAGGGTCATAATGTCTAGTGGGTCATTGTCTTCAGCCCATGTTTGAGGCACAAACCCGTAGTCAACGGGAAACACTACTGACGAGGGAATGATTCGGTCTAGCACGAATGCTTCCCAATCAGACTTGTACTCGTATTTGTCTCGTGACCCGCTTAATACTTCAATAACCATGTTCAGTGATGTTGGCGGATTATCGCCGACTGGAACTTGCTTCCATAAATTCATACCGTTTACCTTACAGGGCATCAGCAAAAGGTAGATTTAAGCTTTACCAGCCTTGAAACTGCCAAAGTTTGGTTATTTTAAGCGTTTTTCTTCATTTCAAACGCTAATTGCTTCCAAATTTTAGCGTCAGACGCACTCAAGCTTGCAGCAAGCGCTTGCGCTTCTTTATCTGTGAGGTGTTCTTTTTCTTGGTCTATGTGTAGGGCAGTGAACTCAAGCTGTGATTTGCCATCGTCTTTGGCTGAAATCTGGTAGATGAACTGGGAATACTTGGTTGCGCCAGTTAGATGCGTTGAAACCCAACAGAGCCTGTCAGGGTATAGGCAAACCAGCTTTTGCTTCTCAACGTCGCCGTTGCCCGTATGGAAAATGTCCTTTAAAACCAAGGCGGCATACGTTAAAGGGGTTATTTGGCGTTCTGCGTTTGCGTTTCCCATGAGTGCATGGTCTTGTTCTGTGTAGTTTGTGCACCAAAGATACGCTTCCTTAGGCGGCAAAGGCAAGTCTTGAGTGAACCTGTAGCGAACCGAAACTGGCATAGCAATTCAACCCTAAACAGCACTATGCGTAAACAGTATAAAAGCTGTTAACCAAAGAAGTCAGACATCTTCTTCTGGAAAAGCGCACGCTTAAGCAATTCACTTTGACGAATCCACCGTCCCAGCGGAATCTCAAACCTGCCACCGATAAACTGCAGCGATTCAGCAAGGCTCTTGAACATGTAAGGTTTCTGACGCATAGCGTTGCGCACGTTCTCGCGCACTTGCCAAACGCCGATGGGCATAATGTAGCCTGGTCTTGCTTCACGCAGCACAATCACTGTTGCCTGCCTCCGCTCCTTAACCAGTTGCTCGCACGTTGCCAGACGTGCTGAGTAGTAGCAGCCTCCAATTGCCGCGTAAGTTTTTCGTCCATGGTTGCCTTCCCAGTCAGAGAAGATGGCGATGTTTTTGCCTGCTGGGTTCCAAACGGTTCCGGGGTACCATGCCTCCATCGACTCATAACTGTACTGGGCTGGAATCATGAGAATCTCAAACACGTTATCCATGTAAATGGACTCGTAAACTCGGTACTCGTTAATCTCAGGAAACGTCTTGACTTGTTCACGTAGATTTTTTGATACGATGTCATCGACTGCGGTTATGCTCCATCGTGTAGGCACCAATCGACGGTTTTTTTCAATCCCAAACGCGCCGACACTGAACGCCTTCTGAATCTTTGTCACAAAAACCCCGCGTTTGTACAGGTCCAAGACAGCGTTGGTTGATTTCAAATCCGTGTCATAATATGCCTTCTCGATATGCTGGTCGAAGCGGGCGTTGCCCACGTGCAAGTCGCGGATTGGCGCTGAGGGTCCAAACGGTTGCACATCGTCATCCATAAAAATTGAGCCACGCGGTTTCTTAGTGAGGTTTAGTTCCATGTCAACACTGTTGTCAGCAAGAGCTAACTCGCGTGTGGCATCAAGGATTTTTCCTGCATTCAAAACATTGGTGACGTTCACCCTGTGTTTGCCGCGGACAAGCAGGGAACGGAAACCCACAATCTCGTCAATCGACTTGCCAAACCAGCGTTCAGGCAAATCAAAAATGCTTGTATCCTCATTCACAGGCGGCACAAGTGGACCAGCGTAAACGTTGGGGTAGCCGATTCTGCCGATGAAAACGCTTGGCGGCGACATCCCAGCGATGTCCTCGTTGTTCATTAACGGCACGCTTTTCATGAAGTAGTTGGCTTTAACCATTATTGGGCAACGGGTTTTACCGCATAACATTCTTGAGCCTTTGCAGATGACGCAGAGGCTGTCTTGGCTGGTTTTAGCGATGATTTGGCTGTCATCTGCTGCGCTGCTGTGTTTTAGCAAGTCTTTTAGCCAGTTGTCTGTTGGACGCACGTTTAAGATGGGTTTTGCCGTTGCCATGGTCATCTTTACTTTCATGAAGGCTAATGCAGACTGATATGTTTTCTGTAAATAAACCCTTAAAAAAACCGATATAACCACAGAGAAGGCAATGGGCAGTATACAAAGGAAACTGTAAAATCTATTTACCCGTGATAGTTTTCAGCATCCGAGACTTCTTAACCATGCGCCTAACCGGCGGCGGCAGCCGTAACGTTATGAAATCTGCTGCCTTGTAAATATTAAAAAAGCCTTGCGGAGCAATTGCTGCGTCAATAATTTTTAAGTAGCCATCGATGTTTCGGATGTTCTCACAGCTGATATCAAGTAGTCCAAACCTGTTGGCGATGCTTCTGATTTGGGACAACTCTTGAGGTGTAACTTCAACTTCAACCCCGAACTCTTGAAGCAAGCAGTACTTGGTGTGCCAGAAAACCCTTGCAAAATAAACGTGCCTGTACTGACTGGGCAGTTGCTTGTAGACTTTATGGTCATATTCAATGGCGTCTTCTTTCCCAATTTTAAGCGCCAACTCATGACTCTTGTGGCCAACACGAAAAACCAGTTTGTGCATGCCAAAACTAACCATAGATGTCCTAGGAAACACAAGAGGCACAACAGTCTTCAAATCATTCATAGGAACAAAAGCCGCCCTCGTTTTAGATTTTAAGTAAGCATCTATGATTTCATCTAAAAGTTCTGCTCTTTTGTGTAAACTCTTGAATTTCACAATAGCCTAAGAGAAGACCCTGATAAATGTGGATTTGTGACTGTAAACACACAACAAGCACATCGAAAATGGAAAGAATTGGCGCCCAGGCCGGGATTCGGACCCGGGTCCTGCGGGCGACA
>CAYMLF010000100.1:0-7849 GCA_964391275.1 uncultured Candidatus Bathyarchaeia archaeon | reverse complement strand
ACAAACAATGGCTTCAAATAGCAATGGATGAACAGAAGAAACCTTTTAACTTAAACAAAGGCCCCTTGATCAGATTTATTCTGCTCAATTCAGCGTACAATTCAGATTTAATCTTGGTTTGCCACCACACAATCTGTGATGGTTTATCATTAACATACCTTGTCAAAGACATCATAAAATTGTTGAATCAACCAAGTAAGAAAGTTGAGCCCAAACCTCTGCCACCGACCGTTAGCGAAGAAAACTTTACAGTTAAGGTTTCAACAGGATTTCTAGTAAAACTATTGCTCAATTACTTTAACAGGTCATGGAAAAAAGCCAAAGTGATATTCACTCAGGAAGATTATGAAAAAATTCATCAATCTTATTGGGACTCAAACAAGATACAAGTAAGGTTACTTACTTTGCCCAAAGAATTGACGACCCATTTGCTTTCATGTTGTCATCAAGAAAAAGTAAGCGTTAACAGCGCCATAATTGCGGCCTTCACGTTCGCTCAAAACGATTTACAAGGAACCAACCCGAGCTTTTCAGAAAATGTTGGCGTAGCCATGAATATACGCCACTTCTTCAAGGAAAACGCAAAAGAAAACTTTGGATTACTTGCAGCAGGAAATGTTTTAACTGTGACACGTAAAGATCGGGAAGGCTTTTGGACAGTTGCCAAAAAAACAGACCTCCAAGCAAAAAAAATTCTTGCTAACCCAAAAAAAGTTCTAAAACTGTTAGCCTTCAATTATCTCGATTCATCATTGATAGATGCAATGTGGTTTACAGCCCATGGGGATTTTAAAAACAAAACAGCTCTTCGATTAAAGAAAATGTTTCTAAACCCCTCAGAGAAACCGAAGAGAAAAATTGGCACAACTAATCTTGGAAAAGTAGCAAATGACGGCTCAGAACAGGCATATAAACTAAAAACCTTGTTCTTTATTCCACCGTACTGGGAAACTTACGAGAAAGTAATCGGTATAGTGACGGCGGCTGAAACAATGAACATCAGTATACTCTACGACTCAAGGTATGTAGAAGATAATATCATGGAACAGTTTAGGATGTTGACACTAAAATACATCGAGGAAGCGACTGCGCATGGTTCAAGTGCTTAAAGAATCAGTTCGTCAAGAGATTTTAAAGTGCGCAAAAAATAAGTTCTTACACAAAGGCTTCCGCCAAACTAGCATGAGCCAAATCGCATATGAAGCCAACATTACAGCAGCTAATATTTATCGTTACTTCAAAAATAAAGACGCCTTGTTTGAAGAGTTAATTCGTCCAGTAATTGAAAGGTACAATTCACTTTTTGAAAGAATGAAAACAACAGTCATTCCCAAAGCGTGCCTACTAGGTATTGAAATGAAAAAGTATGATGATGCCGATTTAGCCGACGAGATAAATTTTATCGATTCGCACCGAGATGAATTCTACTTGCTGTTTTTTTGCGCGAGTGGATCAAAAAGAGAAAAATTCGTTGAAGAAATAACGGAAAAAATATCGCAAACAAACTATAATTACTTTCAAGCAATAAAACAAAAAGACCCCGAATTTATGGAAATTCCTCCTTCCTTCATGAATGTCTTTGCTTCACTTAAAATAAGTTTATACAAAGAAATTATCCGGAACAATCTCTCGAAGGAAACCCTGCAGAACCTTTTTGAACTTCTAACAATCACAACACAAAAAGGCTGGCAGGGTCTACTGGAGAACCTTGAAACTACAACAAACAACCTATGATCTATCGTTTGGCAAACTCGTCTCTCAGCTTCATTTCTCTGCGTTTACGGTTGTAGCCCAACGAGAAGTCGTGTGTAGCATCGCGTATCTGCCTTAGCAGAAGCATCACTCGGCTATTCTTATCAAAACGAATGGGGTCAGGCTTGTCGGGAAGATAGATTTCCTCGTTTTCCTTCGCTAAACCCATAAGCGCAATGTTTAACCCCAGCGCCTTTAAAGCTGACTGCGCCGCACTAACCTGTCCTGGTCCACCGTCTATCATAATGAGGTCTGGCATCGGCGCTTCTTCTTCAAGCAACCGCTTATACCGCCGAGAAACCACTTCGTGCATCGAGGCGAAATCGTCTTGACCCGCTACTGTTTTGATTTTGAATTTGCGGTAATTCTTCTTGTCAGGCTTGCCATCTGTGAAGCGGACCATGCCTGAAACCACGTGTTCCTGCCCAAGGTTGGAGATGTCAAAGCATTCAATCACCCGTGGCACAGCTGAGAGGTTCAAGGCTGCCTGCAAGTCAAGCAACGCGTTGTTGCCTGTTAAGCCCGAGTGCAGGTTTTTCTCGGCTAACTGTACAAGGCACAGCTTGTTGCCCCGACGCGGTACTGACAAGGTTACAGGCGCAAGCCGCTTCGCATACAAAAATTCTTCCAAAGCCGCTTTTTCTTGTATATCTTGCCAGCAGGGCTTGTTTAACAAAACCTCTCTGGGAATCGGATTAACCGCGTAGAACGCTTTGAGAAATTCCTGCTCAACCTGCCGCTGAAGATCAACTGTAAACTCTTTTTTGCCCAGCAAAACTCCTCGGCGTAAACCCATTTGGATTATGCGAAGTTTTTGTCCAGACTGGCAAAAAGCCATTGCGTCTTGGTCAAAACGTCTTTCATTGTCAACGATTTGCCGCTCAGTGAGAAGCCTAATTGAAGCGATTTGATTTCGAAGTTCTAAGGCACGCTCGTAAATCTGGTCTTTTGAAGCTTGCTGCATCTGTGCGTCCAACAATTGAATGACGCGGTCAAATTTGCCCTCTAAAAACATGCGAGCATTCTTCACCTGTTCAGCATACTGTTCTTTTGTAACATTGCCAACGCAGGGCGCCGTGCAGGAGCCGATGTGGAAGTTTAGGCAGGCTCGTTTGGGAAATTTGCGGCAAGTTCGCAGCTTAAAAACTTTGATAACCAAACGTTGCAGGTCTTGGCGAGTGTATCCTTCAGTGTATGGACCAAACGATTCCAGTTTTGGTGAGACTTTGCGGCTTGTGAGGATTCGCGGGTAAGCTTCGCGTGTTAAGGCGATGTAAGCGTAGGTTTTAGCATCCTTCAGGTTGATGTTATATTTGGGCGTATGCTGTTTGACAAGCTTGTTCTCCAAAAGCAACGCTTCAACCTCGTTGTTGACTACGATAAAATCGATGTTGCGGATTTTTGAGACTAGCTGACGCGTTTTTGGCGGTTGATAAACGTTAGCAAAGTAGCTTTTGACTCGTGAACGCAGACTTTTAGCTTTGCCGATATAAAGAATTTCGCCCTGCTCGTCCTTGAAGAGGTAAACTCCCGGGTTAGCTGGCATATCGGCGCTTTTGAATTCGCTCGGGTCATTAATGCGGATCATGCAGGCTGCTTCACTGACAATTCTACATCTATGCGGTGGTTAAGTATTTTTTCTAAAAACTTGCCCGTGTAAGAGTTAAGCTGTTTTGAGATGTTTTCAGGTGTACCCTGTGCAAGTACTTCTCCACCTGCGGCTCCGCCTTCTGGTCCCAAGTCAATGAGGTAATCGCAGCTTTTTATCACGTCCAAGTTGTGCTCTATAATGAAGACGGTGTTGCCGTTATCCACAAGACGATTCAGCACCTTTATCAGTCGTTTAGTGTCGTCAAAATGCAAGCCAGTGGTCGGCTCGTCAAGCATGTAAACGACGTGCCCTGACTTGTTTTTGCTAAGCTCACGTGTAATTTTTATGCGTTGACTTTCTCCACCAGACAGAGTTGTTGAGCTTTGCCCCAGCTTAATGTAGCCAAGCCCCACATCCAGCAACGTCTGCAGTTTACGTGCGATTCGAGGCGTGTTTTCAAAGAATTTGGCTGCTTCCTCAACAGTCATATCAAGGACTTCAGCGATGTTTTTGCCCTTGTAGAGCACTGCGAGGGTTTCTTTGTTGTAGCGTTTGCCTTTGCATTCACTGCATTGAACATACACGTCTGGTAGGAAGTTCATCTCGATGCGGATTACTCCGTCGCCTTGGCAGTTTTCGCATCTGCCGCCTTTCACGTTAAAGCTGAATCTGCCTTCCCTGTAGCCACGTGCTTTGGCTTCTTTAGTGGAAGCGTAAATCCGCCTGATTTCATCAAAAAGTTTGGTATAAGTGGCTGGGTTACTGCGCGGGGTTCTGCCGATTGGGTCTTGGTCGATAACAATCACGTTGCGCACATTTTCTGGAACTTGGAGAGAGTCATGTTTGCCTACTTTATCGACACGTTCGCCAAATATCTGCTTAAGCGCAGGTATAACTGTGAGGTTCATTAGCGTGCTTTTTCCTGAACCTGAGACACCAGTGATTCCACAGAGCACACCCAGAGGCAACTGCAAGCTAAGGTTTTTGAGGTTGTTTTCTTTTGCACCCTTAACGGAAATGAAGTTGACGGGTTGACGGCGTTGAGTTGGCACTTCAATTTTAAGTTCGCCTGCAAGGTACTTGCCCGTTAAACTGCGGGGGTTTGCCATGACTTCATGCGGAGAGCCTTCAGCGACTATGTGCCCGCCATGCACGCCAGCGCCGGGTCCCATGTCAACGATGTAGTCGGCGTGACGCATTGTTTCCTCGTCATGCTCCACCACGATTAAGGTGTTGCCTAAGTCTCGAAGCCTCGCCAACGTGTTAATGAGCTTAGCGTTGTCGCGCTGGTGTAAGCCAATGCTGGGTTCATCAAGGATATAGAGGACACCCATAAGGTTGCTGCCAATCTGGGTTGCCAACCTGATACGCTGGGCTTCACCGCCTGACAGCGTCTTAGCAGCGCGTGAAAGCGAAAGATACCCTAAACCAACGTTTTTAAGAAAACCCAGCCGCTCGTTGATTTCTTTAAGCACCTGTTTAGCAATTGGCAGCTCTTTCTCGTTAAGCTTAGGTGGGAGGTCACGGAAGAAATCCACCGCCTCTTCAATAGACAAGTCAGTAACGTCTATAATGCTCTTATCAAGAATTTGAACGGCTAGCACAAGGGGTTGAAGTTTTTTGCCATGACAAGCGTTGCAGGGTCTGGCGGTCATGAACTTTTCAATATCTTCTTTGCGCCATTCGCTTCCGGTTTGACGATAGAGCCGCATGGTTTGTGGGATAACGCCTTCCCAGCCTTCGCGCATCCACATGTTTGCGCCGTTTGACCAGTTGCCGTTTATGGGTTCACGGTCGCCGTAAAGAAGAATTTTAAGCTGTTCCTCAGTGAAGTCCTTGAGTGGTGTAAACACGTCAAAGCCGTGTTTCTTGCCCACCATAGCTAGTTGCTGTGCTCTCCAGCTGAGGTCCATTTTTCCGTAAACTGCAAGGGCTCCGTCCATGATGGAGAGGTTGCGGTTGGGGATGACTTTGTCGGGGGTGACTTCGGTGATTTCGCCCAGTCCGTGGCAAGTTGGGCAGGCACCCCATGGCGAGTTAAAGCTGAACATGCGTGGTTCAAGGGCTTCAAACATGATTTCTGGATGGTTAGGGCACGCGCCAAACGTGCTGTACATGGTTGCGCCTTCAAAACTCTCTAACTCTTTCTTCTTGCTTGCGTCTATGTTAGCTGCGTCGATGACTATCATGGTGCCCTTGCCCGTTTTGAGCGCGCTTTCAACGGCTTCGGCGATTCTGGAACGTTCCTCATCAGAAATTGTTACAGTGTCTATTACCGCTTCAATCCAGTGCTTTTCATAGCGAACCAGCTTAACCTCATCTTTGATTGTGTCTGACTCGTAGATTCGCTGGTCTACGCGGATTTTCGTGTAGCCTTCTTTTTTGAGGTCATCAAAAACCTGCTCATGCGTTCCCTTCATGCCGCGGATGATTGGCGCTAGGAAAACCAGTGTTTTGCCTTGCTCTTGCATGATTAAGCTGGTGATGTTTTCTGGGCTTTGCGGGTGAATGCTGCTGCCGCATTTTGGGCAGTGATGCGTGCCGATGCGGGCAAAAAGCAGTCTGAGGTAATCGTAGATTTCGGTGACTGTGCCCACTGTTGAGCGGGGGTTTTTGCTTGTGCTTTTCTGCTCGATGCTGATGGCGGGGGATAAACCGTCGATGGAGTCCACATCGGGCTTGTCCATTAAGCCCAAAAACTGACGGGCATAAGCAGATAGGCTTTCCACGTAGCGTCTTTGCCCTTCAGCGTATATCGTGTCAAACGCTAAGGTTGATTTGCCTGAACCCGAAAGCCCAGTGATGACGATGAGTTTGTTTCTGGGTAACTCTAAGTCAATGTTCTTGAGGTTATGCTCCCGTGCACCTTTAATGAAAATTGAGTCTCTCATAGCCTGTTACCCTAATTCCTTAGCCCATTTCAGCCTCTTGCATTTCAACTTTATTGCATCAAATCTGCTTTTTTCTCTGTTTTCTGCTCGTGTCGCTGCTTCTCAGCCAAGTCCCGAGTTAAAGCAGTGATGGCGTCGCGCAACTCGATGGCACGCTCGAAATTCAGTTTCTCGGCAGCCTCACGCATCTGCGCGTCCATCTCGATAATTTGCCGCTTCAAATCTGATTTTGCTAGGTGCTTTGTGCCTTTGATTACGCCTTCCTTTTCTGAGATGCGTTTGATGATTGTTGCTGGTGTTATGCCGTGGGCTTGGTTGTAGCGTTTCTGGAATTGGCGGCGGTAATTGGTGATTTCAATGGCTCGCTTGATGGACTGGGTTTTTACGTCTGCGTACAGGATGACTCTGCCGTTTTCGTTTCGTGCTGCTCTGCCGATTGTTTGGATTAGGCTGCGTTCGTCTCGCAGGAAACCTTCCTTGTCAGCGTCCAGAATGAAAATCGTTGCAACTTCTGGGATGTCTAAGCCTTCACGCAGCAAGTTAATGCCCACTAGAATGTCGAAGTCGCCAATACGTAGTTGCCTGACTAGTTCGATGCGGTCAAGGCTGTCAATTTCCGAGTGCATGTACCTGACGCGGAAGCCCTCTTTAACGAGGTAATCAGCTAAGTCTTCAGCCATCCGCTTAGTCAACGTCGTCACCAACACGCGGTTACCCTGCCCAATGGTTTTCTTTGCTTCCTCCATGAGATGCTGCATTTGCCCCTCGATTGGATGCAACTCGATTTCAGGGTCTAAAAGCCCTGTTGGTCTAGTGATTAACTCAACTGGTGAACCGCTTTTTTCCAGCTCGTACTCGGCTGGGGTTGCGGAGACGAACAGGGTTTTGCGCATCTTCTTCTCGAACTCCTCGAACTTGAGTGGTCGATTGTCAAACGCGCTGGGGAGGCGGAAGCCGTAGTCCACGAGGTTTTTCTTTCGTGAGTAGTCGCCGTTGTACATGGCTCGTGACTGGGGAATGGTTTGGTGGCTCTCGTCAATGATTAGCAGGTAGTCTTTTGGGAAATAATCCATCAGCGTAAACGGTGGTTCGCCTGATTTGCGTCCGTCAAAGTGTCGGCTGTAGTTTTCCATGCCAGAGCAGAAACCCATTTCCCTAATCATTTCCAAGTCATAGTTAACCCGTTGCTTGAGGCGTTGGGCTTCAAGAGGCGGAAGATTTCCAAGTCGCTCTTGGAGTTCCTGCTGGATAAGTTCAAGGGCTAAGGCGTGTTTTTCTTCGGGAACAACGTATTGCCGTGCTGGATAAAGCGTTAGCTTGTCAAGACTGACTTTAACGTCGCCTGATAGCAGGTGGACTTCTTTGATTTTTGCTACCTTGCCGCCAGATAATTCGATGCGTAGTATGTCGTTTTCGTATGCTGGAACTACATCCACCACGTCGCCGCGGACACGGAACCTGCCTGGTTCAAGCACCATGTCGTTGCGTTCATACTGCATGTCCACTAAAGCATGAATGAGGTCTTGGCGAGTTAAGGGTTTGCCTACTTCCAACTCGACAGCCATGCTTTTGAAGTCTTCAGGGTTGCCAAGGCTGTAGATGCAGCTTATGCTGG
>CAYMLF010000099.1:0-7854 GCA_964391275.1 uncultured Candidatus Bathyarchaeia archaeon | reverse complement strand
GACATCTCCCAAAACAAGCCTAAACAGTTGACTTTTCAGATGGCACAAAACTCAGATTTAATCGTCACCATGGGCTGTAACACTCAGGGAATTTGTCCTGGACCATTCTTTAAGCCCACAATTGATTGGGCACTTGAAGACCCCAAAAACCAGCCCATGGAGAAAGTTAGGGAAATCAGAGACGACATAGAGCAAAAAGTAAAGAAGCTAATCGACCAAATTGGCGTATCCCAAGAATAATTTCAGTCCCTCCAGCAAATTACTAGTCCATGCAACAAACCTAAAAAATAAGACGCAAAACTCGTTTCCTTTTCGAAATAGTCTTAAAGTTGACTTGAAGTATATTTCTGCTGAAGTCTAGATGCCAACTAATTTGCCCCCTGAAGCAATGGACAAGTGGGAAGAGGTTGAAGCCGCCCGCTCCCCAAGAGAAAAAATGGAGAAAATGCAGCAATTCCTAAAATACGTTCCGCAACACAAAGGCACAATGAAGCTTCGCGGAGAAATAAAACGAAAAATCTCGATAATAAGAGAAGATTTGGAGGATAAAAAGCGGAAAGGCACAGGCCGAAGCAGCGGTGGACCAAAACTTTTCGTGGAAAAAGAAGGCGCTGCACAAGTGGCAATTTTAAGCATGACATCAGCTGGCAAAAGCTGCCTAATGCAGGCGTTAACCAAAGCCAACGTGACAGTCTCACCAACACCTTACACCACACGTGAACCAACCCCTGGCATCATGGATTTTGGAGACATACAATTCCAGCTAGTAGAAACACCAGCCGTCATGGAAGGCAGCGCAGATGGACGAGCATGGGGACCAGTCACGCTGGGAGTCGCCCGTAACGCTGATGGCGTAATCTTGATGGTTGATTTATCACACGACCCAGTTGGCCAGTTAAAGCTGGTCTTAGCTGAACTGGAAAAAAGCCGTGTCTTAGTGAAAAAACCAAATGGTCGCGTGGAAGTTGACAGACGACATGCTGGAGCAGCATTACGCGTTATTTTGGTTGGGAAACTGATTGACTGTAGCATGCATGAAGTGGAAGCTTTACTTCGCAGCTACAGAATCAATGACGCTATTGTACGCATCAGTGGTGAAGTCTCACTTGACGATGTCGAAGACGCCATCTTTGAAACCACCACCTACAAGCCAGCCGTGATTGTCGCCAACAAACTGGATGCACCTGGGGCAGAGGCAAATTTGAAGGCGCTCAAAAAATTCGTAAACGGAAAAATCCCTATAGTGCCAGTGTCATGTGAAAAACGGCTGGGTCTTGAAGAGTTAGGCAAAAAATTGATTCAAAACTTGGGCATCATACGCATTTACACAAAAGAGCCAGGTTCCAAAGAGAACACTGGACGACCATTCGCGCTAAAGCAGGGTTCAACCATCAATGACTTAGCCAAGAATATCCATAAAGAGTTTGTCTACAACTTTTTGTTTGCTATGGTTTGGGCGAAACGTTTACCTTTTAGCCCTAAAAAGGTTGGTTTGAGCTTTGTTTTGGAAGACGGCGATGTGGTGGAAATTCACACTAAATGAGCTTACTTGTTTATCTGTTGTTCAGTTTGGCTCTAAAAAGTGTACGGAACAAATGTTAAATAGCCAAAAAAGGATATTCCGAATCACTTTCTAATGCATAACGAGTAATCGCTTGTCAATCCGGTTTAGAGACTGCCAGATTAAGGGGAGAGAGGGTATTGCCCAGAAAATGCGTAGTTAAAGTAGTGATGAGTAGAGAGCAGAGAGAAATCTTGTCTGAACTGGCTAGACGTTTGGGTACAAGCGAGAGCGAAATGCTCAGAACAGCCTTTATGGAGTACGCTAAAGAAGTAAGCATGGTTAAAGAGCGGCTGCATCAAGTCAGGGTTAGTGAGCAAAATGAGCTCCCAGCGTAGAACATAACCGCCAAAAAAAAGGCAACTGTTGTTATAGTTGCCAGTTAAATTGGTGTTAAAGTGCCTTTTTGCTTCGTTTTTTCGTCAGCATCAGGATTGTGACAGCTAAAACTATCAGCGCTACAGCAGCTATTGCAGCGATGAGTAATGTGTTATCTTGAGTGTTTTCTGTGGGTGTTTGTGTAGGTTGAGTTGTCGCTGTGGCGGTTGCAGTTGGGGTTGAAGTAGCTGCCGGAGCAGTTGAGGTTGGAGTTGGAGTGGGTGTAGTTTCTTGAGGTATTGTGCTTTGCACCAATATTGCATGGCTTGCTATTTCATCTGAAGGATAGTTATCGGTTGGTACTGCTGTGAAACTAACTGTGGCACCTGGCGCAAGAGAGTCTGAAAGGACACTTGTGTAGTTTACGCTAACCACTGTACCTGAAGAGTTGTAAAATGTAGTTATTACCCTAACATCGCCGATGTTTTCGTTGCCTTCGTTTTTAACCGTTCCAGTAACCGTGAATGTTCCGCCGCTAGTTGAGCTGTCAGATGTAGCTGTTAATCCTTGATACATGTCTAAGTCTGTGTTGTAAACGTATGTTACGGCAGCAACAACCCTGGTAACGTATGGCACCCAAGTTAAGTCTCCTGTTTCGCTGCTTGTTGATGTGAAGTCTAAGTAGAACGGGGCTTTTTGATTTGGCTTAAGGTTGTTTCCTAAAACTAGATGCTGAGTAGTTGCCACGAGCGTGTCGTTTATGTATGCCCAGCCAGCCACGTAGGTTTTTCCAAGGTTGGTTGTGCCTACGTTTTGTATTTCGCCGACAACCACCAAGTCTCCAGAATACGCGGCTAAAACGTTGTTGTCTGCTACATACCAGCTGTAGCTCAGGATTTTCGCGTCTGATACCTCTGCTTGCGCTGGAACCATCGCTGTTGAGGTAAACAAGGTTACTGTTAAGCTGCAAAGAAGAATTAGGGTTAATACTTGTTTTTTCACTTTTCTCACTTCTTTTTGAATTAACCCTTCTTGACTGAAGATTGTATTAAGCTTATTTCCAAATTTATGCCTAAACTATCAAAAAAGCCCTAACCCAACAAAAGAAGCGCTTACGCTAACAAGTAGAACGAAGAATAAACAAAAGGGGCAGATTGTTATTTTATCTGCTGGATTGTGCGACGCGTTCGATTTCGTTGCGTTTAGCTACGCCGGCACTCTTTATGTCTTTGTTAGCTGCCAAGACCAATTCGTCAGCAAGTGTTTCTTGGATGCTGCGCGGGTTGTTTGCTGATGCTGCGCGGGCGCCTTCAGTAATGTGGCGGAGTGCAAGGTCAATTCTGCGTTGGGGAGCAACGTCTACGGATAAGTGGTAGACAACTCCACCGTAGCTGATTCTCGTGGTGTCTTCACATGGTGAAGCGTTCTCAACAGCTTTAACAAGGACTTCAACTGGGTTTTTGCCGGTTCTAACATTAATGATTTCGAAAGCTTCTTTAACAATGTTTGTTGCTTTGGCTTTTTTACCGCTGTTTTTGCCAGAACGCATCAAACCATTGATTAAGCGTTCGACAATGTTGACTTTGGCTTTGCGGAATCTTTGGTGCTCATGGCGACCCATACTGTGGGGTGCAACCATTGGAGTCAAGTTCAAGTATCTTTGCAAGCCGATGTCTTCGACTTTAATTTCTTTAAAGCTCCATTTTTGGAAGAGCTTGATTTCTTGTGGTTGTGCTACAGTTGTTTGTGAACTCATACTCATTACCTTGATGGTTTTTGCTTTCGTCCATAGACGAGTTCATTTAAGGATACGCCGTTTACCTTAACAACTTTCCAGCGTACACCGGGAATGTCTCCCATAGCGCCGCCTCTGGTTCCGCCGATGCCCTCCACGACGACTTCATCGTGTTCATCAACAACGTTGAGTGCACCGTCACCTGGTAAGAAGGCGCTGATTGTGCGGCCGTTCTTGATTAGTTGTGTGCGGACACATTTTCTGATGGCGCTGTTTGGTTGTTTTGATTCGACGCCTACTTTTTCTAGAACGATTCCTCGTGCTTGAGGTGCACCCTGCATTGGGTCAACTTTTTCGTCTAGCATAAGCATGCGTCTGTTAAAGTACCTATCGTGCCAACGGAAGTTTTTCCGTTTCTTTGCAAGTTGCCTTGCGGCGAATTCGCCTCTTGGAGACTTGGAACCCATATCTAAGATATTCCTCTTTAATGCACAAGCATAGTTCAAACACAGATATATAAACAAAACGAACAAAAAATGGCTATTAAAGTGTTTAAGGAAAGCTTTAGAGGTAACAGTTTAGCTTTTTTCAAGTTTATACTAATTTTGGCTGGGGCAGCAAAGGATTATCGCTTGAAGAGCCCGCCTTTAAAATAATCATTAAACGTTAATAATAAGTATTAAATATAGCGTATACAAAAACGGCGGTAGGAATTGCCGTCGCTATGCTGCAGAATAAACATACTTACGCATGATGATTAAGTGTAATAACTGAGGAATGTGTCTTTGGCTGAAGAAAATTGCAGGTTGTTCATGCTCGCAGTGGAAATGTCGGCAGATGGAATCATTATAGGAGACGCCGCGGGCAACATTACATACGTTAATGATGCACTGTTGAAGATGTATGGCAGCACAGATAAAAACGATTTAGTCGGCAAGCATATTATTGACTTTGCAGCTGATTTTGACAAGCAAAGGGCACTTGAGTGTTCGCTTGAAAGCGTAAGGACTGGGAAGGGTTGGAAGGGTCAATTCACGGCTATAACAGCAAAGGGTGAAAAAGTTCCCATAGAATTAACGGCTGCACCCATAAAAGATGAAAACGGCGTTTCAATAGCGTTTATCGACATAATCCGGGATATTCGGGACAGAGTTCAAACTGAAGATAAACTAATGGAAGCACACCGCAAGCTAGAATTAGCCAATGAGAAGCTTCTGGTAGTAGGCGGAATAGTTCGACACGACATAGCTAACAAGATATGCACTCTAAACATGAACGCTTATTTAGCTAAGAAAAGAGGAAGCATAGAGCAGCTTTTGGAAGCAACCGCAATTGTTTCCGCACAAGTAAACAAGATACTTAGTTTCTCCAAGGACTATGAAATGCTAGGAAAGGAAGAACTGCATTTTGTTGATGCCGGCAGGGTTTTCAATGAAGTTTTAACACGGCTTCCAGGCTTAGACCTGCAAGTGGTTAATGAATGCTGCGGCTTAGAGGTCTTAGCTGATTCACTGCTTAAAGAGTTGTTTTACAACCTTGTCGATAACACGTTGAAGTATGGTAAAACATCAAGTCAGATAAGGTTAAGCTACTGTCAAGGCAGCGACCACTTTAAACTGGTTTATGAAGATGACGGCGTGGGCATACCAGCGGATATGAAGCCGAAACTGTTCACTAAAGGTTTTGGGAAAGGCAGCGGTCTTGGATTGTATCTTATCAAGAAGACGTTGGAAGTTTACGGCTGGCAGATACAAGAAACAGGCACTGAAGGGAAAAGTGCAAGGTTCGAGATTACTATTCCACAAACATGTTGCAAGCAATCAACTGCTCAATAACGACAAGAGAGCAAGGATTAACAACTCACGTAATTTACAGTTCCCAAACCGAAGCCCACTTTAGATTATTGCTTATTTAACCATTCCATCTGCGTTTTTAAGTGCTCATCACGTTGCTGCTGGCTTTCTTGTCTCTGCATCACTTCTTCAAGATGACTTTGCTGTTCTTGTTGGCGACGCAGAGCCTCCAAATGACGATCTGACATGAAACGTCACCAATAAAAAATGGTAGAAAGAAAAATTTATGGCTTCTCAGGTTTCACCGCACCGTAATGCCAGCCTCTGTTTAGCCAGCAAAGAAATTAGCATGGTCAAATCAAGCAGTTTTTTATGAAAAGTTAGTCAAGAAAAATTGACTGAGAAAGTAGTCAAGAAACCTTTACGAATACGCTTTAATCACGTCAGCGGTAAATGAGCTTTTAGGGTCTGGGCATGGAAAAATTAAATCGGCTTGGTGGCCGCCATGTTAACGTTGATTTGATTCGAACGGTGGCTATGCTTGAAGTTATCTTGCTTCACGCTGCCGGCAGATGGGCGATAAGCAGTCAAGAATTCAACCAGATGAACCCTCTGGAGCTTACCCATTGGGGCTTCGTTGACATCTACCAAAGTTTGGGCGTTATCGCTGTTCCTTTATTTTTGATGTTAACTGGCGCTTTACTGCTTCAGCCTGAAAAAAAGGAAAGCCTAAGCGTGTTTTGGAAGAAACGGTGGGCTCGTATAGGTTTGCCGTCTCTGTTTTGGGGCGCCGCCTACTTTATCTGGGACTTTACCGTTCAAAACATACCATTTACTGCAAGCACCATCATTCAAGGTATACTAAATGGCCCTTACACACAAATGTGGTACCTCTACGTGCTTGTTGGGCTTTATATTTTGACGCCGATTTTACGCATTTTCATCGCTCATGCAGACCCGACACTTATCAAGTATTTCGTGATAATCTGGGTTGTCGGCGTCGCAGTTATTCCAGTCTTCAGCCTCTTCACCATTTTCGAGCTAAACAGCAATGTTTTCGCGCTTACAGGGTACGTGGGCTTTTTTGTGTTAGGTGCATACCTCTCCACCGTTCAACCGCGTCGCTCAATTGTTGCGGTACTTATGGTTCTCGGCATAGCTTTAACTGCAATTTGCACTTATGTACTGGCTGCCACAGTGGGTGGAAAAGAGATGTACTTTTTCCAACAGTATTTTAGCCCAACAGTCATTTTAGCCTCGATTATGATGTTTCTGCTGTTACTCACTATTAAACCGCCTGCAGTTCAAAAAGAGAGTCGCCCTTCCATATTCAATAAGCTAATTTGCTTAATCAGCCACAACACACTGGCAATTTTCTTTATCCACGTCATGATAATTGAATCCATCCAGTTGGGCTATTTCGGTTTTACCCTTAACCGCACCACACTTAACCCCATAATTGAGGTGCCACTGTTGACTGCAGTCACCTTGTTTGGCTCACTTGGGATAATTCTTTTACTTAAAAGAGTGCCATACTTAAAGAAACTAATTGGGTGCCAAATGTAGGATGAACAAAAAACGTACAATGTTGCTGGCGATTGGTCTGGCCATTCTGCTGGTGTCTTCAGCGGCAGCATTGTTTGTTTTGATGCGCCCAAAAGAGCCAATCCGCGTGGCATGCGTCGGCGACAGCCTAACGCAGTCAACCGAGTACCCCTATGACCTGTGGATGATGCTTGGCACCGACGGCTATGAGCTTCGCAATTTTGGCGCTGGCTCCACTTTAATCTCGCTTAAATCCGAGACGCCCTACATGAACTCAAGCATGTTCCAAGATGCCTTGAATTTCCAGCCAGAAATCGTAATCATTATGTTGGGCACTAATGATGCTCAGCCAAGCGTTAAACAGTACAATGCAAGCTTTGTCGATGACTATGTGGCGCTGATTTCGGCGTTTCAAGAGCGATCAAGTAAACCAGAGATATGGATTGTGTTGCCGCCGCCGATTTTCAGCAATCAATCAGGCAAAATGGACCCCGACTACTTCAAAGACACCATCATTCCTGGCATCAAACAGGCGGCAAACATGACCGATTTTCCAATAATTGACGCATATTCGGCGCTGATTAATCATCCAGACTATTTCCTTGACGGAGTCCACCCCAAAAGTGAAGCCGCAAGAATAATCGCTGACGAAGTATACAAGGCATTAACCATGAAAAACACGTCAACAATGGCCCTTTAGGTTTAGTCAAGAAAGTTTGACTGAAATTTAGTCAAGGAACTTTTACGAGAACCCTTTAATCACGTATCGCTGAAGTGTGTTTTAGGTGTTTGGGCATGGAAACAGGCACAAGTAAACCTAAACTTGCAACCATACTGCTAATCATAGCCCTAATGGCGTCAAGCTTGATAGCGATTCAAGCTTATACTGAGGACTCAATTCC
>CAYMLF010000098.1:0-7874 GCA_964391275.1 uncultured Candidatus Bathyarchaeia archaeon | reverse complement strand
GCCAATTGCAGGTTGGTGATGACTGGCACGTTGAATTCTACTGCTTGTCGCCGAATGATGTAGCCGTCTGTTATGATGTCAGAGATGCTTGAACGCCGATTTGCCATGGGAACGTTGATGACGAGGTCAATTTTGCGTTCCTGAAGGTAATCCAGCACGTTAGGATTTGCCTGTACATCATGAATCTTGTAGAGCACAGTAGCATTAATGCCTGAATCGTTAAGCACATTTGCCGTGTGTTCAGTAGCGTAGATTTTAAAGCCCATTTCAGCAAAAGCCTTCGCGATGGGCACAACCCGTTTTTTGCGTTCCTTGCCGCCGCCGACACTGATAAACACTGAACCATCTTTAGAGGGAATATTAACTTCAGCAGCCTGCAACGCCTTAGAGAAAGCATCTGAAAAGTTCTCGCCTATGCAAGCTACCTCGCCTGTGCTAAGCATTTCCACGCCCAAAACGGGGTCGGCACCGCTAAGCCGCATGAAGCTGAACTGGGGAACCTTAACGCCCACATGAGGCGCAACAGTCATCGGAGAAAGCTGAATATGGTCAATCTTTTTGCCCAGCATCGCCAAAGTCGCAAGCTCAATCAAGTTAATGCCTCGCGTTTTGCTGACAAACGGCATGGAACGTGAAGCTCGCAGGTTACATTCGATAACGTTGACAACGTCGTCTTTAACAAGGTATTGAATGTTAAACGGTCCATGAATCTTCAGCGCCTTAACAATTCTATGCGTGCAATCCTCAATGTCCTTTTGAACCTCAATCTTTAGGGCTTGAGGTGGAATAGTCATGGTTGCGTCGCCACTGTGAACGCCAGCGTTCTCCACGTGCTCCATTATAGCACCGATAAACACGTTCTCACCGTCACAGACGCCATCAACCTCTACTTCCTTGGCACGGTTGATGAACTTACTAATCACTACGGGGTGGTCACGGCTAACTTTTGCTGCCAAATTAAGAAAGTTTTCCAATGCAGTCTCATCGTAGGCAACACGCATCGCTGAGCCAGAAAGCACATAACTTGGACGCACAAGCACTGGATAACCGATTTTTTCTGCAAACCGTTTCGCCTCAGCTATAGACAAGAGTTTGCTCCAAGGCGGCTGAGAAATCCCCAGCTGGTCAAGCAGAGCGCTGAATTTGGAGCGGTCTTCAGCCAAATCCACATCTTGCGCTGTTGTGCCCAAAAGCTTGGCGCCTTCCTCGGTAAGCTTCATTGAGAGGTTGTTTGGGATTTGACCGCCGACACTGGTGATTATACCAAGCGGGTTTTCTTTGTCGTAAATGTCCATGATGCGTTCAGTCGTGAGTTCCTCAAAGTACAACTTGTCTGAAACATCGTAGTCTGTGGATACGGTTTCAGGGTTATAGTTTACCATTATAGCTTCTTTTATGCCGTTTTTCTTCAGCGCCCAAATAGTGTTAACGCCGCACCAGTCAAACTCAACACTGGAGCCAATGCGGAAGACACCTGCGCCCAGCACGATAACCTTGCTTTTGGTGTTGCTGAGTTCTATGTCGTCTTCGTCTCCGCCATACGTTAAGTAGAGGTAATTGGTTTTTGCAGGCCACTCAGCAGCCAACGTGTCAATCTGTTTAACCACTGGCAAAACGCCGTTGGCTTTTCGGTACTTGCGAATAGCGTCTTCACTGGTTTTTTGGCAGACTGCGATTTGTTGGTCTGAGAAGCCAAGGCGTTTAGCTTCCCGAATGACTTCAATGGCTGAGCCGTCTTCAAGGTTTAAGCTGCAAAGCTGCTCTTCCATTTCGATAATGTTCTTGATTTTGTACAGGAAGAACGGGTCGATACCGCTGAGTTCATAAATTTCTGGGATAGCTATTCCCATTTTGAGGGCTTTAACCACTTTATACAAGCGCTCATCAGTCGGGTTCGCAAGCGCGTCACGTATGCACTTTTCCGTTTCAACCTCTGAATCCTCAGGATTGCAGACCAAACCGATTTTGCCGATATCACACATACGCACCGCTTTCTGCAGTGCCTCCTCAAAACAGCGGCCAATAGCCATGACTTCGCCGACACTACGCATTTGAGGCCCAACATGGCGGTCGGCATTCTTGAATTTCTGCAAGTCCCAACGCGGAATTTTCACGGTTATGTAGTCTAAGGCTGGCTCGAAGCAGGCGGTGGTGACTTGAGTTACTTTGTTTATGAGCTCAGGAAGCAGGTAGCCGATGGTTAACTTCGTGGCTATGTACGCCAATGGGTAACCTGTAACCTTGCTGGCTAACGCTGAACTGCGGGACAAACGAGAGTTAACCTCGATGACACGGCATTCCTCAGACTTCGGATGTAACGCCCATTGAATGTTACACTCGCCAACGATGCCTAAGCTGCGAATTGCATTAAGCGAAATCGAGCGGATATTGTGGTATTCACGGTTAGTCAAAGTCTGCGACGGCGCAACAACAATCGAGTCGCCAGTGTGGACGCCCATGGGGTCAAAATTTTCCATGTTACAAACAGTTAAACAGTTGCCAGCGTAATCACGCATAACCTCGTATTCAACTTCTTTCCAGTGCCCCACATACTCCTCGATAAGAATTTGACCAATGCGGCTCTGAGCAATGCCCCGAGTCGCGATTTCTTTAAGCTCCTTAACGTTGTGGGCGACACCGCTGCCTTTACCGCCCAACGTGTAAGCGACCCGTACTATGACGGGGTAACCGATTTCTTCAGCAATCTCCAAAGCCTGCTTCACGCTCGTGGCAGACTTGCTCTTCAACGGCGGCACCTTAGCTTTAAGCATAGCCTGACGAAAACGTTCGCGGTCGCCAGTGTCTTCAATGGCTGAAATGGGAGTGCCAAGAACTCTCACATTATACTTGGTTAAGACGCCCGTTTTGGCTAGTTCGATGCCGCAGTTAAGCGCAGTTTGCCCGCCAAAACCCAGCATGATACCGTCGGGGCGCTCTTTAGCGATAACTTTTTCCACAAACTCAGGAGTAACTGGAAGAAGATACACTTTGCCAGACAAACGCGGGTCAGTCTGAATCGTGGCAATGTTAGGGTTAATGAGAACCGTTTCTATACCTTCTTCGCGCAAGGCTTTGATGCATTGGCTGCCGCTGTAGTCAAATTCAGCTGCCTCACCAATTTTAATCGCGCCGCTACCCAGCACCAGCACTTTATGTATCCAATCAAACTTTGGCATTACTTTGCCTCCAGCGTCTTTTTGAACTTGTCAAACAGCAACTCGGTATCGTAGGGTCCAGGGGAAGCTTCAGGATGCCACTGCACCGCAAAAACAGGTTTAGACTTGTGTTTAATGCCTTCCATGGTTTTATCGTTGGGATTAACAAACCAAGGTTCAAGCGGCGTCTTATTTAACGATTCATTGTCTATGGCGTAACCATGATTTTGAGTTGTAATGTAGCAGCGGCTGTTGTTTAAGTCGAGAGCGGGCTGGTTTTGGGCGCGGTGACCAAACTTAAGCTTGTAAGTGTCAGCGCCCAACGCTAACGCCAAAATCTGCGCGCCCAAACATATGCCCATCAAAGGAACCTTATCAACAAGTTTCCTAACGCATCGAATGGTTTTTACACATTTTTTGGGGTCGCCTGGACCGTTACTGACAAAGACGCCGTCTGGCTTGAAAGAAAGAATCTCAGTGGCGGACGTATCATATGGAACGCGAGTAACGTTTATTCCACGCTTCAGCAAGTTACGGATAATGCTGAATTTGACACCGCAGTCAATCAAAACAACACTTAGTTTCCCATTCACATTATACTTGCAGGGCTTTTTCACCGTGACCTCCTTAACCAAATCTGTCAAGTTGGGGTCAACTATATCAGTGCACTTCTTTTTTAGCTCTTCAAGGTTCGGTTCTTCGCCGGCATCAAAAACGTGCAGTAACCCAAGCATAACACCGTGAGTACGCAGCTTCTTGGTTAAACGTCGAGTATCCACACCATAAATGCCGGGAACCCCTTCGTCAGCAAGCCACTTATCCAGCGTACGCGTTGAAGCCCAATGGTAAGGCTCACGGCACAATTCATGAATGACTAAGCCTTGAACTTGAATATGGTCAGATTCAAAATAAAGCGGCAAACCCAAATTAAGCTTGTTTGAGGGAACACCATAATTGCCCACCAACGGATAAGTCAACGTTAAAACTTGCCCCCTGTACGACGGGTCAGTTAAGGATTCAGGGTAACCAACCATTGAGGTTGAAAAAACCACTTCGCCGCTTCTTTTGCCTGTTGCACCAAAACCTTTTCCGATAAATACTGTTCCGTCTTCTAGTTGGAGAACCGCTTTTTTGTTGATGGAGCTATATTTTAGGATTGAAACCCTCCACATAACTTCACAAATAACTTTTAAGGCTTCTCCATGTAAATCATATATTGATAAGGAATCATATACCAATCATCATAAGGAATAAATTAGAAAAAGAAAATAATAAAGGGTGTTGAGGCTTAGCTGATTTGCAAATCTATATGATTCTGCAACGCGTTAGCTAAACTATCAACCAATTCCAAGTTAGTAAACACTGGAATCCCAAATTCAACAGCTTTTCTTCGAATCAAGTAACCGTCAGTAATAGCTGCCTTAACAATCCTGTTAGGATGCGGAATGTTAAAGACGAAATTGATTTTTCTCTCCAACAGCAAATCCAGAACGTTAGGCTTCTGCCCCTCACTAATCTTGTAGACTCTCTCGCAAGCTATACCGTTAGCTGACAAAGTGTCTGCAGTGTGACCAGTAGCATAAATCTTGTAGCCATTATGCATAATTTTCCTGGAAATTTCAACAGCTTTCTCTTTTTCGCCGCCAACACTGATTAGTATCGAGTCACCGCTCTTTGGAATCCTTGTTCCACCAGCAATCATAGCCTTCAAAAGCGCTTCTTCAAAGCTGCTTCCGAAACAAGCAACCTCTCCCGTGGACACCATTTCCACGCCTGTGACTGGGTCTGCTCCTTCCAACCGCATGAAGGAAAACTGTGGGTACTTTACTCCGAATTTTTCAGAAACCGCTTCGCCGTTTTCAATTTTCTCACCCATCATTGCACGCGCAGCAATATCCATCAGGTTCTTGCCTATTGCTTTAGAAACAAACGGCATACTTCTTGATGCACGCAGATTGCATTCTATAACGAAAACATCACGGTTCTTAACGATATACTGGATATTGAAGGGTCCTTTTATGAGTAAGTCACGGGCTATTTTTCTTGTTATTCTGCGAATCTTTTCCTTAGTTATCTCGTCAATCGTCATGGCAGGAAGCGACATCGTGGCGTCTCCAGAGTGAACACCAGCATTCTCAACGTGCTCGATTATGGCGCCGATGAAAACGTTTTCGCCATCACAAACCCCGTCAACCTCTACTTCTCGAGAGTTAAGCATAAACTTTGAGATTACAACAGGATGCTCCAGAGACACGTCAGTGGCTTTTCTTAGGTAATCTTCAAGCTGTGATTCATCATATGCAACACTCATTGCTGAACCTGACAGGACATAGGAAGGCCGAATTAATACTGGGTAACCGATCCTGTTAGCAAACAGTTTAGACTTCTCAAGACTTTCAAGTTTGCTCCATTTTGGCTGCTCAATTTCTAAACTGTCAAGTAAATCGCTGAATTTGGAGCGGTCTTCGGCGCGGTCAATGTCTTTTGCCGCGGTTCCAAGAATCTTTATTCCGTTCAAGTCAAGCTTTAGGGCTAAGTTGTTGGGTATCTGTCCGCCCACGCTGACTACAACACTTGGACGATTTTCCCTCTCAACAATGTCCAATACGCGTTCTAACGTTAATTCTTCAAAGTACAGTTTGTCTAAAACGTCAAAGTCTGTTGAGACGGTTTCTGGGTTGCAGTTAATCATCACCACTTCTTTGATGCCCTTCTCTTTCAGCGCCCAAGTAGTGTTAACACAGCACCAGTCAAATTCTACGCTTGAGCCGATTCGGTAGCAACCTGAACCGAGGACGACTGCCTTGTTTGAGGGAACAAACTCTATGTCATCCTTGTCGCTGTTGTAGGTGCAGTAAAGGTAGTTGGCGGTTTCTGACCAGCGTTTGGCTGTGGGTATTTGCTTTATGCAGGGTTGAATTTTGAATATTGAACGTAGCTCGCGGATTGTTGCTTCGTTCTTCTCGAAGAGTTTTCCAATCTTTCTGTCTGAGAAGCCCAAGGTTTTGGCTTTCATTAATGTTTCTTGAGTTAATCCCACTGTTTTTAGTGTGGTTTCGAATTCAACGATTCTTTTTATAGCTTCCAAGAAAAGCGGTACAATACCTGTTAACTTATTGATTTCTTCTAGAGGCATTCCTTTTCGGATTGCTTCAACAACGTAGAAAAGCCGTTCATCCGTAGGATTAGCTAACTCCTGCTTAATCACATCCAGACTAGGTTCATTGACTGGATCGGTTAGTTCTCTATTGTTGCCAACCATCCGCACAGCTTTCTGCAGGGCTTCCTCAAAGGTTTTGGCAATAGACATTACTTCCCCAACTGACTTCATCTGAGTGCCTAAGCGTCGGTTTAGGTTTCGGAATTTCTGGAAGTCCCAGCGCGGCATTTTAATGACAAGGTAATCAACGGCAGGTTCTAGTGCACCTGCAGGTTTCTTGGTTGTCTTGTTAACTATTTCATTTAACCGATAACCCAAAGCGATTTTTGCTGTAACGTAAGCTATGGGGTAACCAGTTGCTTTGGAAGCTAAAGCTGAGCTTCTGGATAAACGCGAGTTTACCTCGATAACTTTGTATTCACCCGTGACTGGGTGGACCGCAAATTGGATGTTGCATTCGCCAATTAAACCGAGAGTTTTCAAAACGTCAAAGCTTGTAGCTTTAAGTTTTTGGAATTGCTCTTCGCTGACTGTCTGTGAAGGCGCAACCACTATGCTGTCGCCAGTGTGAATACCCATTGGATCAAAGTTTTCCATACTGCAAACAATCATGCACTGGTCATCATGGTCTCTTAGAACTTCGTATTCAATCTCTTTCCATTTCCCAACGTATTCCTCAACTAGCACCTGAGATATTCTGCTGTGAACCAAACCAATCGAGGCAACTCGTCTAAGTTCCTCTTCGTTGAACGCTGCACCAGTTCCCTGACCACCCAATGTGTAAGCAACTCTAATCATGACTGGGTAACCAATTTCTTTTGCTGCTTGAACAGCTTCCTCAATAGAGTTTGCCTTTTTACTTTTAGGAATAGGAATGCCTGCGTCAAGCATCGTTTTCCTGAAAAGGTCTCGGTCGTCAGCCTTTTCGATTGCTTCAACACTGGTTCCTAGAACCTTCACGCCATACTTGTCAAGGATACCTTTTTCTGCCAGTTCGGTTCCACAGTTTAAGGCTGTTTGACCACCGAACCCCAGCAAAATCCCGTCAGGACGCTCCTTTTCAATCACTTTTTCCGCAAACTCAGGGGTTATAGGTAAAAAGTAGGCTTTATCACCTACAAACTTCTTGTCAGTTTGGATGGTTGCAACGTTTGGGTTGATAAGGACAACTTCGATGCCTTCTTCTTTCACTGCTTTAATTGCTTGAGCTCCTGAATAGTCGAATTCTCCTGCTTCACCGATTTTAATAGCTCCGCTTCCGAGAATTAGAACTTTCTTTATGTTCGCGATTTTTGGCATTTTTTTGTTTGTTCTCCGATTACTCTGATTTGTAATTGATTAATGAGAAACTGCATTGGAATACGCTTGCACTGTGGCATCAAGCGCTTTTGCCTTCTGAACACCGCTTTGTTCAAGCTTCGCTATTTTGGCTTTTAGAACAGCGAGGTTTTCAGTTTTCAACGCTAAGACTCTTTTAACCTCGACTGGTGATGGACCACCCTGCACTTTATAGGTTTCCACAAGTTTACGCGGATTTGTGCATTCAGCAATGTCTTCTT
>CAYMLF010000097.1:0-7876 GCA_964391275.1 uncultured Candidatus Bathyarchaeia archaeon | reverse complement strand
CTTTAAAATACCGTTAAGGGCAGTAGTATGAAGAAGAAAAGTTAAAAAATGGTAGCGGGGATAATAGGCGCTGACCAAAATGAAGTTAGTCGACGCACACATTCACTTATCCGACACAGAATATATTGAACACATAGACGAAGTGATAGCTGATGCCAAATCGGCAGGCGTATCCGCTTTAGTCACTAACTCCATGGACTTAAAAACCTGCCAAAACGACGTAAAACTAGCTGAAAAACATCCTGAACTAATTTATCCAGCTCTTGGAATCCACCCTTGGAACATAAACATTTTGAAAGAAGATGAACTTCAGAAAACCATTGACTTTATTTCAGAACAAAGTCAGAGAAAACGTATAGTTGCCATTGGCGAAATAGGCTTAGATTACAAGTATGAAACCATTTGGGAAGACCAAATACTGGTTTTCGACAAAATGCTTCACCTTGCTGAACAGTTTAGTTTACCAGTTATTATCCATTCAAGAGGAACAACTGACAAAATCGTTGATATGCTGCCTTCCTACAATCTAAAACGAGTATTACTCCATTGGTTTAGCCATCCCATGAGCGCTTTACGCAAAGCCATGGATCAAGGATACTTCATCACTGAGGGTCCACCAGTTGTTTATTCAAACGGTATTAGAGAAGTCGTGAAGCAAGCCCCAATAACCAACATATTAACGGAAACCGATGGGCCAGTCACTTATTGGAAACCACCCTTCAACGGGCAACTAACCAAGCCATCCTACGTCAAAACCGTTGTGGAAGCCATCGCAGAAATCAAAAGCATGCCCGTCGAGGCAACTGCAGAGCAAATCGCAGGCAATTTCGAGAAATTCTTCAACGTAAAACTGTCCTGACAAGCAAAAATTAGTCATCAAAGCCTTACTCCTTGACGCGAATTCCTTTTTCAGCCACAAACTTAAATTAAGCCTATAATCCTATTGAAGTTGCTTCTACGCTTTATTGCGTTGAGGAACATTAAACTATTGATGATCGGAGGAATCGTACTGGGAAAAGTTAAAACTGAACAGATAAAAAGAATCGGCAAAGAACTTATGACGCGCTTTCCGGGCAAATTCACAAGCAACTTTGACGAGAACAAAAACATGGTTGACACATTAACACAGGGTACAACAACTCGTGTTAGAAACCAAGTTGCAGGTTACATTACAAGAACCGTCTCGTTATCGCAAGCCGATTCAGAAGTTGAAACCCTCGAAGAAATAGATGAAGAATAAGTCACCTGGAATACTTCATGATGGACATGTATAGAAAAGGCTGGGCATTCAGATACCTTCGCGAAGCCAAAGCTGAGCTTGAAGCGGCAAGAAAAATGCCGTATATGGCGCCAAGCCTTGTTTTGGAAGCCATTAGAAAAGCCAGAAACGCTATCTACTACAGCATGGGTGAACCCGCTTTTATTGAAATCCTCCTTCGCGAAGAACTAGTTAAAAACCAGCAAACAAACGATTCTGTGCTTAGATTTTTGATAGAAATGGAAGGAATCGTGCAGCAGCTAGCTCAGGTGGAAGAGGTTAACAGTGACGCCGTCATGAAGCAAGCCGACACTCTAGTTGGAATAGCAACCGATATTGTTGAAACTTTAACAGAGGAAAAATATCAACAATAAACCCTGTTTAGGGCACAACAATTTTTAAACTGTTCTTTTCTATAGTTGTTTGAGTGCAATAGCTAATGGCTTTAACTGTAAAGTTTATCGGTGCCCTACGTCACGTAACTGGACAAGCCAAGTTGAATTTTGAATGTGCACAAAATTTTTCAATTAAAGCCCTTATACTACAGCTTACTCAAGATAAACCACAACTGAGGGCAACCTTGATTAACCAGCAACCTGACGGCACATTGAAAACCAACGCGTTAATACTTGTTAACGAACGGGAAATCAGTGTACTAGACGGTTTAAACACTGTGTTGCAGGATGGCGACGAGGTTGTGTTTATCCCAGTGATTCATGGAGGCTAAATGATACGATTACCCTGCTGAGTGACTTTGGGTCAGTGGACCCTTATGTTGGAGAAATGAAAGGAGTAATCCTAACTCTACACCCGAAAGCAGTCATAATTGACATAACCCACGAAATAAGCAAGTTCAACATAACCATGGGTGCCTTCGCGCTTGCCTCAGCAGCACCCTATTTTCCAAAAGGCACGGTTCACGTAGCCGTTGTAGACCCCGGCGTCGGCACTAAAAGACGCGCAATAGTAGTAAAAACTAAACAAGGCTACTTTGTTGGACCAGACAACGGCCTGCTGCTTTTAGCCGCTGAAAATCAGGGCATCCAGCATATCTACCAAATCACCAACCCAAAGTTTATGCTAAAAGGCACCTCAAGCACTTTTCACGGTAGAGACGTGTTTGCGCCAGCAGCCGCTTATCTTGCAAAGGGCTTAAAACCTGAGAAGTTGGGGCCTGAAATTCTTGAGCCTGTTAGGCCAGAATTTACTCTTGTTAAGCATAAGGCTGGCGCAGTGATTGGAAGGATTTTGCATGTGGATTCTTTTGGCAACATAATCACTAATGTTAGCCGAAGTGAAGCGGCTAAGGTTGGCATTAAAGAAGCAGTCAACCTCAAACTGGCAGACCAAGAGTTAACCCTTAAAGTCAAGAAAGCTTATGGTGACACTAAACCTAACGAGCCGCTTGCGTTGATTGGAAGCCGCGGCTATCTGGAGATTGCTGTTAACCGAGGAAACGCAGCGGAAAGATACAAAGTTAAAACAGGCATGGAAGTAACAGTAAAGTCAGCCTAAGTTTAGACAATAGAGTTAAATCTGCACTGACATAACAGGTTATTTGAGGAATTGAAATTGGCAAAGGCTTTTTTGATTCTTCTTTCATTGAGCATTGTTTGATTGTTTCTGGATTAATTGCTGCATTTTACAATGAACTATAATTCAGTATACCACTTTATCCCGCCAGCAGGCTCGAGTCCAATTCCAGATGAAAAATTAGAAATCAACGAGCACCCATACTTAGCATTGGGAATAAGCGCAATCTTGTTTGGTGTGCTCACATTGGTTGCTGCCCTAGTTTACCTTCAAAGACACAGGTAGTTAATAGTAAAATAGTGGCTTTACTTTTTCGGCGCTTTTTGGGCAAGCCTTAAAATGCTGAACCTTCACGTTAAAGCTTGGGCATCCAACAATTGAAAGTAACCGCAGACCTGCATATTCACGGACGCTACAGCCGAGCAACCAGCAGCCAAATGAGCCTTGGCGAGATTGCGCGTTTCTCAAAAATTAAAGGCTTAAACCTTGTCGGCACAGGCGACTTTACCCATCCCGAATGGCTAAAGGAAATAAGGCAAACCCTAACGGCTGATGCGGACAGCGGCTTGTTAAGAATCGCTGGCAACCCCGCTTCGCCAGTGCGGTTCATGTTAACAACAGAGGTTTGCACCATCTTCGACTACGGCGGTGAGTCAAAGAAGGTTCACCACGTCATTTTAGCTCCAAGTTTAGAGGCTGTAGACCAAATTAATGAGCGTTTGAAGCGTTTTGGCGATTTAGCCTCTGACGGCAGACCCATCCTAAACATGACTGCGCCGCAGTTTGTTGAGGAAGTCATGGCTGTTTCTGGGGAGAGCATGGTTTTTCCTGCGCATGTTTGGACGCCATGGTTTAGTCTTTTTGGTGCCTTCAGCGGTTTTGACAGTGTTGAAGATTGTTATCAAGACATGACTAAGCATATTTACGCGCTTGAAACTGGCTTGTCTTCTGACCCAGCTATGAACTGGCGCTTGAGCAAGCTTGACCGCTTCACGCTCTTGTCGAATAGTGATTGCCACAGTTTTTGGCCTTGGCGCATCGGCAGGGAAGCAAACGTGTTTGACCTCGAAGAATTCACTTACAATCAAGTTCTTGACGCCATCAAAGGCAATGATGCAGAGCATTTTAAGTTTACCATTGAAACTGACCCGGCATATGGTAAGTATCATTGGACTGGGCATCGAAACTGCAAGGTTTCATGTTCACCTGCTGAAGCGTTAAAATTCAACAATACTTGCCCTGTTTGTAGGCGCAAGTTGACTAAGGGTGTGGAGCAGCGTGTTGAGGAATTAGCAGACAGACCAGTTGAGGCTAAGCGGCAAGGTGCACCGGGCTTTTTCAGGTTGCTGCCGCTTTCAGAGATAATTTCCACTGTTTTAGACACTAACTCGCCTTCTACTCAGGCTGTTTGGGGTGTCTATAACTTGTTGGTTGGCAAGTTTGCAGACGAGTATAGCGTGCTTATTGATGCTTCCCGGGAAGCGTTGTCAGCTGTGGTTGACCCTTCAATTGCAGATGTGATTGTCAGTGTTAGGGAGGGTAAGTTGAAGGTCGCGCCTGGTTATGACGGTGTTTATGGGCAGCTGGTTTTGGATGTGCCGTCAGCTTTGACTGTTAAGGCGAAACCTGCGGTGAAACGTGTTCAACAGTTGAATATGGCTGATTTCTGGTAGGTATGGAGAGGTATGTTGCATGTTGTGTTTTGATGTTTTACATTTGCCTGAGAACTTTTATTAAGTCGTAATACGTGCGATTAGGTTAACGTGAGGGAAAACTTTGGAAATCCTAACAAGTAAACAAACCTCAAAAAATTCGATAAACGAAGTAATAGATGACGTATTAACCGATGTTTTCGGGCTCAAAGCAACCCTTCGCATATACAAATATCTAGAAGAAAATTACGGACTCTACCCTTGCCAATTCAGTGGCAAACTAGACCTGTTTTCAAAAGGACTTGAAGAATGCCTAAGCAAAGGCGCAATCCCCGTGCAGACTAAAATCGTCAACGAGTTAACCCGAAGACAACGTCGATAAACCAAGCCAACCGATAACTTCTCTTTTTGGCTTAAACAGAAAACAAAACGATTTTATCCTCTACAGTAACTATTATTTTTGTTTTGTTAAACCTAAAGGTCTGATACAATGCAGGATGTTCTACTGAAAATTAGCGAATCAGCTATACAGAAATCTGGAGCCAACTATGCAGAGGCACGAGCACAAAAACTGTACAAAACCATGCTCACCCTAAAAGAAGGACGAGTGGAAGCCGCCAAACAGGGAATCGAAAACGGCGTGGCAATCCGCGTCTTGGTAAACGGGGCATGGGGGTTTGCTTCGGTTGGCTCTTTTGACAGCGATATTTTGCTGGAGGCGGTTTCAAACGCTTGCAGGATGGCTAAAGTTGCAAGCCAGCGGTTAAAAACGCCAATTAAACTTGCACCTGCCAAAGCCGTCACTGATCACGTTGAAGCTAAACCAAACAAGAACCCTTCTAACGTTTCTATGGAGGACAAAATCAAGGATGTGTCAGAGATTAACCGTTCAGTTCTGGGTTTTGACAAACGCGTAAAGAGCTGCACGGTTGATTATTTAGATTTGACTGGTTACAGCCTTTACCTTAACAGTGAAGGCACAAGCATTCAACAAGACAAACTCTACGTTTGGTCTAGGATTACAGCTTCAGCACAAAGCCAAGGCGCTTTCACTTATAGCCGTGAAGAAGTCGGCTCCACACAGGGCTACGAAGTCTTTGACACCCAAACACCGCAGGATATAGGTAAAACAGTGGCTAAACGTGCCATTGAACAACTAAAAGCTAAACCGCCCAAAGGCGGCTTGTTCCCAGTGCTCTTAGGACCTAACGTGGTAGGCGTTTTCGTGCATGAAGCATTTGGGCACCTAGCCGAGGCAGATTTGGCGTTGTCAGGCGGGGTCTTGTCAAACAATTTCGGCAAGAAAATCGGTTCAAACCTTGTAACTTTCTACGATGACGGCACGGTTCCCGGCGCTCTTGGCTCCTTCAAATACGACGATGAGGGCGTTCCTTCTCAGAAGACATTGCTGATAAAAGATGGCGTTGTCACTGGCTTGATGCATAATCGTGAAACCGCACAGAAGTTTAATGCTCAACCCACAGGCAACGCCCGTGCAGAAGACTTTCGCGTTGAACCCATTATTCGAATGCGTAACACGTACATGGCGCCCAGAGACCAATCGTTTGAAGAGTTGCTTAAAGGCGTTAAATCAGGCTATTACTTTAAGAGTTTTAGAGGTGGTCAAGCCAATCTTGATGGCACCTTCCAAGTAGGCATTCAAGAAGGCTACGAAATCAACCAAGGCGAAATTGGCGAGCCCGTTCGGAACGCTTCTATAAGCGGCAATACGCTTGAGACCCTGCGCAAAGTTGATGGCGTCGGAAAGGATTTTGCGATTGATTCAGGACGCTGTGGTAAGGGTCAAATCGCTTTTATCGGTGATGGGGGACCGCATATTAGACTAAGTGAGGTGACTGTTGGTGGCAGTGCTTGAGAAAGATGAAATGTTAGGTATAGCAGAAAAAACCGTGCGTTTAGCGGTTAAGAAGGGCGCCGCTGAAGCTGAAGTTTACGTTTACGAGGGGCAAGCGTCAAACATAGCCATTGAACTGGGGCAGGTAAGTAAGAGTAACCAAATAATCGACCGAGGCATCGGCGTTCGCGTCATAGTAAACAAGGCTGTTGGATTTGCCTACACAAACATCGTCAAAGACGAACAAGCAGTTGAAAACGTTATTGAACGTGCTTTAAGCGCTGCAAAAGCAAGCAAACCTGATTCTGACTGGAAGGGCTTCCCTCAAAAGAAACCCTACAGAGGCGCTTTAGATAAAACGTTTGACAATAAAGTCGCTGATTTAGGAGCTGACGAGCTTGTGCATCTTGCCTCAAGGATGCTGGATTCGGCTGTGCAGGTTGACAAGAAGGTGTTTCCAGCTGAAGGCGGGATTGGCGCCGCATACATTTCTAACGCTGTCGCCAATTCAAATGGTGTTTTAGGCTTTGACAAGGGAACCATAATTGAATGTAGCTTGGCAACGTTGGCTAAAGGCGGCAATAAAGTGACGCCGATTTGTTTTGAGTTTAACGTTGCACGAACCTTTGACATTAACCCTGAATGGGTAGGCGCGGAAGCGGCAAAACTTTCGGTATCTGCATTAAAAACAAAGCCGATTGAGACTAAAACAACCAAGCTTATCTTGACGCAGTTTGCTCTGCAAGACCTGTTGGGCAACACGTTGATTGGCGCGCTTAAAGCTGATAGTGTTCAGCGTGGGCAGTCGCCGTTTAAAGGAAGAATAGGCGAAAAAGTTGCCTCAGAAAACCTAACCATACATGATGATGGTTTGTATCAGGGTGGCATGAGAACTTGGCAGTTTGACGGCGAAGGCGTTCCCCACCAGAAAACAACGCTAATCGAAAAAGGTGTCTTGCGCAATTTCCTCTATGACAATTATACGGCGAAAAAAGAGGGTAAAGAGAGCACAGGTAACGCTTCACGAGCTGGTTACTTGTCAACGCCAGGCATAGAAACCACAAACTTCTGCATTATGCCGGGAACCAAGACAGCAGATGACATGCTAAAAGAAGTTGATGATGGCTTGCTGGTTTATTACTTGCAGGGAGCCCACAGCAGTAATCCGGTGAGCGGTGAATTCTCTGTGGTCGCCACTCCTGCATGGAAAATCAGGAAAGGCGAGGTAGTGCATGCTTCACGAGGCGTAATGCTTGCAGGCAACATTTTTGAGGTTCTCAAGAACGTGAATGTTATCGGCTGTAACGGGCGTCAAATGGGGTCGTTGGTTTCGCCTTGGGTTGAGGTGGAGAATGTCCGAGTAATCGGCAAATAACCCTCGTTTTATTAAAAAAGGGGAAGAAGAGGTTATGTTGTTATTACGGTGACTTTCCAGAAGTCGCCTGTGTCGGTGTAGGTGTAGGTTTTTTGGTTGTTGTTAATGTAGACTCTTAGCGGTGAAATGCTTGGCAAGCTTTTTTTGCTGATTAGGGCTTCGATATGGTTTGTTCCGTTCTTGTTTATGGTTATGTAAAGTTG
>CAYMLF010000096.1:0-7951 GCA_964391275.1 uncultured Candidatus Bathyarchaeia archaeon | reverse complement strand
AAGTTCACACCCTTCAACATAACCCTCCACGGCTTAGGCGTCTTCCCCACACTAAACTATCCACGAGTAGTCTGGGCAGGCATAAGAGACGGCGCAGAACAACTCACAAGCATCTTTGAGCAGCTGGAGCCGCAAATCCACGAGCTCGGCTTCAAACCAGACCCCAACGGCTTCACCCCACACTTAACAATCGCACGAGTCCGAAGCGGAGCAAACAAGCAACGCCTAGTAGATTTAATCGAGAGGCAGCAAGAGTACGAGTTTGGCAACATACGCGCCGAATGCCTCAGGCTAAAGAAAAGCCAGCTCTCGCCGCGTGGTCCAACCTACTCCACGCTAAAGGAGTATTGCCCATAAAACGAAGCGACCATGCATGCCAAGCAACCTTGAAGCCCTAACAGCGCAAATTCTAAAAAAAATAACTCCCTCCAGCAAGGAATACGCTGAGGTTGAAGCGCTGGGTAAACGGCTGGAGCAAAAAATTCTGCTGGCATGTCAACAAATGGGCATAAACGCTTCGGTGCGCGTGGAAGGCTCAGTCGCAAAGGACACGTGGCTACGTGAAAACCCTGACATAGACATCTTCATACGACTGCCAACCAGCATTCCCCGCAAAAACTTGGGCGAAATCGCCCTTAAAATTGCTAAAACAGCAACATCAGACGCTAAAAAGCATGTGGAACGATTCGCTGAGCACCCGTACCTTGAAGTCTACGTTGACAACTACCGCGTCGACATCGTGCCCTGTTACGACGCAAGAATAGGCGAGTGGCAAAGCGCAACCGACCGCACACCCTACCACACTGACTACATAAAAAAACATTTAGCGCCAAAACTGCACGGTGAAGTTCGGCTTCTCAAAAAGCTTCTGCAAGGCATCGGCGTTTATGGTGCAGAAATCAAAGTAGGCGGTTTCAGCGGTTACCTTTGTGAGCTTTTAATACTGCATTACGGCTCGTTTGAGGCGACCATGCAAGCTTTTGCAAAATACAGCAAACGCGTAGTCATCGACCCTAAAGGCTACTTTGCCAACAGAGAAAACGAGCTATCACTGCTGTTTCCCGAGCCACTAGTCATTGTCGACCCAGTAGATAAGGCGAGAAACGTGGCTTCAGCAGTGCAGTCAGAAAAACTGTATAGTTTCATCGGGGCAGCACGCTCCTTCCTCAAGGCGCCAGCCAAAAAATTCTTCTATCCACCCAAACAACCAGCTGTTCCTGCACAACAATTAAAGCGCCTGTTGGATAACCGCGACTCATCACTTGTTTTCCTAGTCCTCAACGGCGTCAAGGCAGTGCCAGACGTGCTATGGGGACAACTGTACCGAACCAAACGCTCCCTACACAAACTGCTGGAGCTAAACGATTACAAAATCCTAAAAGACGCAGTCTACAGCAACGAATCCTCCCTAAACGTCTTTATCTTCGAATTGGAGCAACAGGTTTTGCCCAACATCAAAAAACACCTCGGTCCACCACTGGAACGGCAAGCGG
Organism: uncultured Candidatus Bathyarchaeia archaeon; assembly: GCA_964391275.1. Classification (GTDB taxonomy): domain Archaea; phylum Thermoproteota; class Bathyarchaeia; order Bathyarchaeales; family Bathycorpusculaceae; genus Bathycorpusculum. The sequence goes on along the minus strand of CAYMLF010000096.1, from coordinate 6,458 downwards.
AATGCGAAAGCTTCCTAGCCAAATACAGTGGCAACCCGCAAGTGGTTTCGGGACCCTACATTGAAGACGCCCGCTGGATAGTTATGGTTCCACGCAAAAACATCGATGCCGCTGCACTCTTGAAGAAGACGCTCCTCGACGGCGGAAAAAACGCTGGCGTCTCCGAACTAATCGCAGAAGCCCTAAAGAAAGAATTTTTAATTCTTGTTAACGGCGAAATCATCAAAACCTGCAAGAGCAACCGCGATTTTGCAGAGTTCCTAACTGGCTTTCTTGTTGGCAAGCCGTTCTGGCTAGAAGCCCAGTAAAGCCAAAGCAATCATGACTGCCCCAATGGCGAAGCAGTAGAAGGCAAACAGGTAGAACTTGTGTGCCGCTATGGTCTTCCAGAGGATTTTAAGCGCCACAAAGCTTATTGCAACCGTAACCAGTAACGCCGCTGCAAGCTCAATTGTGCCTATCCCCGCAAGCGACAACGCGTTATGCTCCTGATAGAGCGTGTATCCCAAGGCGCCGATGACTGCGGGGATCGAGAGTAAAAACGAGAATTTGAACGCCAGCTCCCTTTTAATGCCCAGCATCAACGCGACGGCTATTGTAAAGCCGCTTCGTGAAATGCTTGGAATAATAGATATGCCCTGCATCAAACCCAACAGCAAAGCTTCAGGAAGGCTGATTTTGTCTTTGCGCTCAACTGTAAATTTGGAAGCAACCAAAACTATGCCGCTTGTTATAAATCCTGCACCTAATAGCGATAAACTGCTAAAATAAGCGTCTAACTCGTTGCCAAAAAGCACCGCAATCAACGCTGTGGGTATGGTGCCGACGATTATCGGCAGAATTAGTTTTCCATCTGCTGAACCAAAATCTCTTTTGAAAAGCGCCAAAAGAACGGCTTTGACGTCTTTACGGAAATAAATCAACACCACAAACAGTGTACCTACATGCAATGCAACGTCAAACAGCAGTGGCACAGAAAGACCGAAAAAATGCTGGGCAATCCGCAAGTGTCCTGTGCTGGAGATTGGCAGCCACTCTGTTATGCCCTGTATTAAGCCTAAAATGATTGATTGCAGCAAGTCCATGGTGGGTCTTATGGTACTACTGCAGGGCTACTTATTTTTATTGTGTTACCGAATGGTACCAGCTGATTATGTATTCAGGCAGTTTTAATCCGCGTTGCGCTAACCGTTCGGCTAATTTCACTGGCAGCGGACTAAGCACGTATGCGGCTCTTGTGTAGAAGCGCCTCGGAGTGCTTGGTTTAGCTTCTTCCTCAATAACTATTTTTAAGTCAGCCTTCTTGGCAAGCGTTGAGTCTTTTGTTCCTGTAATGGCAAAAACTGTGCCTGCGAATTTTTTGATAACGTCTGCCCAGATTATGACTGGCCTTGTTTCGCCACTGTACGATAGCAGAATCTCAAGGTCGCCTGCTCTGGGGTGCGGCGTGTTTACGCCCCTCGTTATGTAAACGTTGTCGCCAAGGAAGCTTTTGATGTGAAATAACCTCACGCCAGTCATTTTGGCGATTTCGTTTGCCGTGCCTTTTCCACCTAAAAACACGTCAGTGCGTCTTTCCATAAGGTCAACAAGTTGAGTATAAGTTTCACTGTTAACATTTGAGTCTATCATATCGCCCAGTTTTTCAAATTCTTCAAGGCACAAGTGGTAAACGTCATCAACTTCTAAGTTGCGGAAAATGGCTTCTATCATGCTGTTTAACAATTCAAGCGTGCCTAACTCGAAGATGTCACCCATCATGCCTGTTTCGCTGTATTCAAAAGACGGTTTGCTTTTACCGCGTCCTTTGAGCAGGACAGTTTGTCCATACTTATTAGTTAACTCAGCCAGCGGAGAGTCATATGTTGACGTTAAGAGTCCCATCGAGAATTTACTTGTCTTTGTTTCTTCTATGTACCTGCTTAAATCTTGAGCCATAACCAATGGGTCATCACTATAGCCACTTCCACTGTTCATGAGCAACATGGTTTTTTTGTACCGACGCTCCAAATCTGGTGCTGCGTCATACATGCTTTTACCTGGAAAACCTGGATCATCAGGTGTTAGGACGACTTTGTTTCGCCATCCTGCTTGGCTAAGTGCAATTTGGCTCATGGCTGCGTTGAGTGAGTATAAGCTTCTGCCGCTTCCTCCACAGATAACGCAGTCAGCCGATTTTAAGTCATCAAACAGCGGCGCAAGTTCACGTCTTTTTATGCCTAAAACGTTTTCTTGTATTTTGTTAACGTAACCTATACTGCTGATTTTACTTTTAATAGCAACAGCACCCTCTGTTCGTACATACTGCATACCTTATCTATATTATTGTTGTGCTTGCCACAAAAGAAATCTGTCAAGACGCTGTTCAGTGCTTGTTTATGCCTTCTTTAAAACAGCCATGTTTTATGTAGTGGGTTTATAGGTGTGTTGCAGCATTTTTCTGTTGAGTAGGTTAACTTGAAGATTTTGCTTGATGAGATGTACGCTGGCTTAAAAGAATATTTTGAAGCGTTAGGCTATCAAGTTATGACAGCACAAGAAGCTGGACTTAAAGGTGTAAAAGACCGCGAAGTTGTAGAATACGCAGGCAAGCATGCATTAGTATTGGTTACGCAGGATGCAAAACCTGCTGAGCTTGCAGAGTTAACTGGCGTAAAATGCGTCTTGGTGTCCAGCGCAATGATTGCCAAAGTGGCGGATGCAAAAATCAAAGAGCTGTATAGCGAGGCATAGCCTAACTGTTCAAGCTTCAACAAAATGTTTGGCTGTTTTAAAGGGCAAGTGAGATGCTCTTGAGGTACCTGTTCCAGAGGTAAGCCGCCGCATAACCTGCTGTTAAACCCGTTACAGGACCCATAAAAAGCACCATCGCATCAAGCGCAATGCTTCTGTGAATAAACAGGGTTAAACTTGAGATTCCAATTGTAACAAAGTACTCAGGCACTATCACGCTTGCAGAGTATGTTATTATGCCAATTAGGAATGTGCTAATTGCCATGGCAATCATTAATCGATTACGATTCACCCCTAAATGAGTACCCTTAATCTTAAACGTGTATAGGGAAGCATCCACTAAGACACCGAATAGGACAGCCGCAATAAAAGTGAACAATCCCAGCCCAGGACTGCCAAGCGCCGACAGTAATCCGCCGACTCCTCCAGCGTAAGTTGCACCGACGTTTCTGATAAATAATCCACTGAGTGCCAGCAGCACTGCTTGTATAACGATAAACATGTAGTTGATTGGAGGCGGCAAAAAAACGTTCACTACAAAAATGATTGAGCCAAACAGTGCAGCAAGGAATACCCGTTTAAGCTTGTGCGTGGAATGTGCGCCCCTTTAGCTATAGAATTTGCAGTTTGCATTAAAAAACCTTGATGCCAACGTTCGCAAGTTTGTTATGTTTTCACTCAAGCGTTTACACCTCAATTTTTAACGATAGCTATAAATTGTTAGCTTGCTAATAAGTGATAAGGCTTTAGATTTGAGTCATAGGTGTAAAAGCCGAGGGAGAAAAGAAGTTTGAGCACTCATGCAGAGGACCTAAAATTACGTTTAATGACCATTGAATTATTGCGCACTGCAAAATACAAGCGGAACATAACTTACCGCGAGCTTGCCTCAAAAACAGGCTTGCCAGTTACTGTTCTGAGTCGATACGCAAAAGGACATGTCCTCCCAAACACCACACGCGCAAAACAGCTTTGGCGAGTGCTCACAAAACTAGTCGGTTTAGAAGCAGAACTGCGTAGTCGCATAAAATTTGATGACATTGGCTATTTTGACAACACCGAAATTGTCGGTGATTATAACATTCTTCAGCAAGCCGCAAACCATGCCCTCGCAAATTTCGCGGGGAAACGAGTCACAAAAATCTTAACCGCAGCCGTTGACGGTGTTCCACTGGCTACCATGGTTGCAAACTCGCTGGGCGTTAACTTAATCGTTGCAAAACGCAACAAGGAAGTCGGCGTTAAAGGCTTCTTGGAAGAAACCTATATTCTGGGACGCGATTCAGGTGTAACAGTAACGCTCTACATTCCTAAAGAGTCCATTAAGAAACGCGACAGCGTCTTGATTGTGGATGACATGATTAAAAGCGGGGAAACCCAAGAGGCGCTGGTTAACCTTGTGAAGAAAGCAAAGGCAGAGGTTTCAGGCATATTCTCGTTAATCGCTGTGGGCGAGGAATGGCGTAAACGTCTTAAGTCAGGCCAAGACTCGCCAGTTGAAGTAGTAACTCACCTCAAATCCCCCTTTGACAATTCCTAACCTCCTTTTAGAATTATCCTGAGGCAACATGCATGCGTATGATTAAATGGCAAAACGGCACAGTAATCACTCCAGACCAAACCAAACTGCCCTTACAAGAAGTAACCCTGCAATTAACAACTGTTGAAGCGATGGCTGAAGCCATAAAAACACTGCGCGTCCGAGGCGCACCGCTTCTTGGAGCCGCGGCTGGCTTTGGCGTTGCTTTGGCTGCTTATCATTCAAAAGCAAAAACCACTGTTCAGTTGCTTATTGAACTTGAAGAGGCTGGCGCCACTATCAAGCGTCAAAGACCCACAGCGGTTAATCTTTTCTGGGGTACAGACCGTGTCCTCAATATGGCTCGCGCGTTTAAGGGAGACGTTGACGAGTTGAAGGCGGCTGTTGTTGCGGAAGCCCAAAAAATCGCCGATGAGGATGCAGCTCAAAATCACGCGATTGGCAGAAACGGCGCAGAACTAATCCAAGACGGCGACACCATATTGACTCACTGCAACGCAGGAGAGCTTGCAACTGTCGAGTATGGCACCGCGCTAGGAGTTATTCGAGCTGCTTGGGAGCAAGGCAAAAAAATCAAAGTAATAGCTGATGAAACCCGTCCATTACTTCAGGGCGCAAGATTGACTGCTTACGAGTTGAAACGCGACCGCATCCCAGTTACTCTGATAACCGACAACATGGCAGGCTACATTATGAGCAAAGGCTTAGTAAACAAAGTCATCGTGGGCGCCGACCGTATCGTGCAAGACGCCGTTTTCAACAAAATCGGAACCTACAGCGTTGCAGTTCTGGCAAAAGAGCACAATATACCGTTTTATGTGGCAGCGCCCAAGAGCACGTTTGATTTAACCTGTAGAGCCTCAGACGTCACTATAGAGGAACGTAAACCCGAAGAAGTAACCCATGTAGGTTGCCAACAAACCGCACCCGAAGACATAGCCGTCATGAACCCTGCTTTCGATGCAACACCGCTTAAGCTTGTGTCAGCAATAATCTGCGAGAGCCAAGTTTACTATAACAAAGACTTTGAAGCCTTTAAAAAAGGGCAATCTTAAAAGAGAGTATTCCACAGAAGTAAAAGTTGATTTAGCTTGAGCGACGCCAAAAAAGGTATCAACGTAGAATTTCAAACCGCTGGCACATTAACTGAGAAAGGCGTAATTGTAGCTGACCAGAGCAGCATTGACGCGCTTTCTTCACGCGGATACGGCACATCACAAGAAAAAGTTTTCAAGCTTGCCTTTTTCGAGGCACTCTACCTGCTGGACAAGGGCATGTTGACTGTAAAGGACGATGCAGATGAAGCGGTTGACTTTCAAGCTCTTCTACACGCCTATGAAAATGTGGACGAGAATGCTTGGGTTAACTATCTGGTTTACCGTGACCTGCGCAGCCGCGGCTACGTGGTCAGGGAAGGTTTTGGTGCGGGAACGGAATTTCGCGTTTACGAGCGTGGAGCGTACGGTAAAGACTCTGCGTCTTATATGGTGCTGGGAACGCAAGAGGGCAAGCCTTTGGGCATAGACAACTTGGCTGCTGTGCTTGCGCAGTGTCAGAGCCAAAAGAAAGAATTGGTTTTAGCCGTCATGAATCGGCGGGGTGAAATCGTGTATTACTCGGTTTCTCAGTTAACGTTCAAATGACTGTTTCTTATAGAAAAGCGTAAATAACGATTCAATTTTAAGCGGAATTATGGCTAAACCAAAATGTTACGCTTGGGACGCTAAAGACTACGCGAAAAACTCTGCCAACCAGTACGCTTGGGCACAGGAGCTTGTTCCAAAGCTTAAGCTAAAAGGCGATGAAGCCCTGCTGGATGTTGGCTGTGGCGACGGAAAAATCACGGCAGAAATAGCTAAAGCCTTGCCAAACGGCAGAGTAGTCGGCGTTGACAGTTCACCTGAAATGGTTAAGCTTGCGCAAAGCACTTTCCCTAAAGAGGCAAATGCAAACCTTTCCTTCGAGTTAATGGATGCCAAAAAACTAACCTTTCAAGGAATGTTTGACATTGCTTTTTCTAATGCGGCTTTGCATTGGATAATTGACCAAGCTGCTGTTTTGCAGGGCGTTCAAAGGAGCCTTAAGGCGGGTGGGCGGCTACTTTTTCAGATGGCTGGCAGAGGCAACGCCAAAGACGTTATTGACGTTCTTGACGAGTTAAGGTTGGAAATGCCTTGGAAAGAGT
>CAYMLF010000095.1:0-7976 GCA_964391275.1 uncultured Candidatus Bathyarchaeia archaeon | reverse complement strand
CAAACGGTGAACCATTGAGGAGACACGGTCAGCCATAGCATCAAAAACTGCACGGGCAATCTCAGGCTTTGATTCTTGACGATGAATAAGCGAAACCACGTCCGATTCACCGAAAATCACGCATGAAGCGTTAATTGGGCTTGCACGCTCTGCTTTAAGCGATAATGGACCCATATCTTCAAGCTTTACCTCCAATGCTCTCGCCATGGCTTCAATGAATGCGCCAGCACCAGCTGCACATCGCTCGTTAACAACAAAATCAACCATAACTCCATTGTTGTCGCATTTTACTGAGCGTGCTTCTTCAGCGCCGACATCAATTATTGTTCTTGCATTTGGGAACAGGTATGTTCCAGCCTTGGCGTCAGCACCCATCATGCTTACCGTTGCAGCAGAATACGGCGCTAGTTCCATGCCTGAACCTGTAGCGGTGAAGCTTGAAACAGCCTCTATTGCGACTTGAGCGTTTTTAAGTGCTTCTTGCACCGCTTGCTCTGCAGCTTTGGTTGGGTCAAACCCTGAGAATGCTTTCACTCTAGCAACGATTTTGTCGTCTTTAAGCACTAGTGCTTTTACGCTTTGTGTTCCTAAATCAATGCCAACTGATATCATATCATTCACCCTTAGAAGTCGACTCTAGCATTTAACATTTCCAAAAATGCTTCAACACGAGTTTTCAGTTGCCCCACATCTTCTCTTGTGTATTCGGTGTCAAGGTAATAAACAGGAATATTTGCCTTGTCAAGAACCCTCTTTACACGAGTGTACTCCATGGCGTAAAGCATGCAGCCTCTAACCACATAGTAGATTACGCCTTGAACATTCCACTCTTTAACTTTGTTTAGAAGCCAGTTTATACGGTCTTCATTACCATCATTACTGGTGAAGCAGGGACATGTCGAAGCCATCAAGTAGCGTTCGCCGATAGCGTTTAACATGTCATCCATAGACCATTCGTCAACCCCCACAGGGTCATAAAGTAATCGTTCGCTGGAGCATAACTCGTCAGCAACCAAGACGCCACTTGGATTTCCTTCTTCAATCAAAGTGGGTACCTTCCAGTTGTCTGGCCAAAACATGGGCGTTCCAGTAAGCATCACCCTTGGCGTATCAGGGGAACAAACCCATTCTTTACGTTGAACCCTGCGCTCAAGCTCAACGCATAAAGCCTCAGTTTTTTCTGTCCAGCGAGCAATGTCATCCCACATGTAAGTTTGATTAACCAGCATTGCGTCTCTTCCCATGATAACTGGATTGCCTCTGCGCAAGTCTTGCAGGCGACGGAAAACTTTAGTTGCCCTTTGTGTCTGCAGGATGGCTGCTTTGAGGTTTTTCGGGGTTATCTTGTTGCCCGACAATTTTTCGATGTTGCTTTTCATTAGTTTTATTTCATCGTTCCAAAACTTTAGCGCTTGCACAGAGTCTTTTATGCGGGGGTTAGACATGCCCCAAATCTGCTTGTAATCGCCTAAAATCTCACTAAGCTTAGTCATACCGTCACAGGTTAACACGCTGATTAAAGCGTCGCTGAGTTCAAGGTAAGGCGACAAGTCAATCATTTTTGCTCCGATTGTTGAGCGGATAACTGGGCAAACCTCAACTGGCACTACGCGGTCACCAAGCTTAGAGGCATCGTACCAGCCTGAATTGATTCTAACAGGGATAGCGTCAGCCGCTAAAATCAGCTCGGTTGGCGCGAAAAGGCACATGTAACCAATAACTTTTTTGCCCTGAGCTTTCGCCGCCTCAATCTCTTTAGCACGTTTGCCAAACAAGTTGGCGATTTCATCAAAGTACTCCATTTCTTTAGGTCGATTTGGCGATGTTTTCTTCATTCTCTCAACGTTTTCAGCCATTATTCTTTCAGAAGCAGCTTTCACAGTGTTTCTTAACTCATCCATTTCCTTCTGAGCGATTTCAGGCATGAATCTTTTGGGTTCAGTTTGGTTTTTTTTCATCTTTTTCACTCTATATCTGATGGTTCCAACCAGTTACGTGACTTAAAGATAGTTTTTCCTGCAAATTCTACCTTTAGCGTATCTGCATACGGGCACATTTCCACGCACCTAAAGCATTGAATGCAGGTGGAAGGCGCAATATCTCCACCCCTCTCATCATATACTTCTGTAACTTGCACGGGACAAACGCGCTTGCAGATACCGCATTTAGTGCATTTTGTCTCGTCTTTGTTTATTTTGAGTAGAGGCATCCATTTTAAGCCTTTATATTTATTCAAAATGGCTATTGAAATTCCGGTGGGACAGAATCTGCACCAGAAACGTCTAACTACAAAGGATGCTGCAACGGTTAAACCGACAAATAAGTAAACAAAAATTGACGCCCAAAATGGGTCGCCAGTGTAAAAGTTAATGTCTCGCATGTAAGGGTAACTTAAACTGTAACCCGATAAACCAAAAATTTCGCCAAACGGTAAAATCAAAGGTTCCAAGGGGTCAACAAAAAGGTTTAAGGGTCTAAATGGTCCGCGTAAAAAAAGAAAAAAAGGCTGCAACAACTGTCCACTTGTCAATATCAGGTAAATACACCAACCTATGATAGCTGCAAAAACAATGTATCGAAGCTTGTTTAGAGCTTCGTTGGCTCTCTGAGGCAGATTAACATATTTTATTTTCAAGGCCTTGCGAGCTTGAGAAAAAAGGTCCATGTAAAAGCCAAAAGGACATATCCAACCGCAGAAAAACCTGCCCGAAACCATGGTTAACAGAAAAATGAGCAGCATGAGAATTCCAAGCCATAGTGCCATAGTAAATGAGATATAGACGCCTGCAAGCATGGCGATTTGAATAAAAAAGCGCAGGTACGTAACTTTTCTTGTCTTGTTTTTTATCCAAATCAAAATTGCGAGGACTCCAGCTAATACTGAGCCACCTGCTATTATCCACTGCAAAGCGTTGCCAAGGATTTCCATCGACATATTTTTTCTTCCATTTACATTAACATGATTGAATCAATTAAAGTGCTAATTCCCAGCAAAATCAGCACTATTGCACCTGCAACTGCTATCCACTTCTGAAGTAGAGGCGCTTTGTTAAGTAACCAACCAGTAACTCCGCCTAACAGAAGCATTGGGGAGATGGCAGTTCCTAAACCAAACAGAACTGCGAAAAGGGCACTATCAACTGGGCTGCCGAAAGGCACAGAGTAAATTAGCAGGGCAATTAAGGGTGGGCAAAGAACCAAGCCTCTGCTTAATCCAAGTGTGAAAGCGCCAAAATCTATTTTCCGGTTGATTTTCTGCATGGATATAAATTTCGCTTGACTGTTGCAGTCGCATGAGGGCTTTCTGGTTCGAAACAGCAGGTAAACACCGATACAAATGGTGACTACGCTAAAAGCCATGGATGAATATGACTGAAAAGGTGAAGCGGCAGCGCCATCTAAAGACAGCCAAAACAAACCGCTAAATACGCCAATTAAGGCGCCAATAACGGCGTAAGCAACTACCCTGCCAAAATTAAACGTGACTGTTGCAAGCACGCCTTTACGGAAGCCAGCGCCTGTTCCGGCGATGTAGCTTGCAATGTAGGGTAGACATGTGGAGGTGCAGGCTACTAACCCATAGAGTAAACCCCACACGAGTGATGTAAGGTAAGGGTTGGATAATTGTGGCATAACCGACATGTCTAAATTCACATTAAATAAGTCAAATACCCGTGTTTTACATTTAAAGTTTACACAATTTTCAAGTTAAGGTTTAGATTGTTTAAAAAAGGGATGTTAGAAGGTGTAGGGTGTTGCCTCGGTTACTTCGCGAGTGTTGTATTCCTCCAAGTATGCTATGTGGTCAGCTTCATACGGATAGCTTTCTGTAGGCGAATAAGGAAAACCACTCATACTAATAAATGGTAACGGATCCACTGTAAAACCGAAACCAAAGCCCCAGTTACCCAATTCATCCTTAAACCACAAAGAATCATAGAAGAAATAATCTCTCACCAATCCTTCCACTGGCGCTGGAAGCGCAGACGCATCAAACTGCAATGAAATCGCATCTCCCTGTCGCCCAATCACAAATTTGTCGTCTTCACTTGTCAAAAGCTCGGTTACATCGCCGTACCTGGTGAAGTTGCCAGTTGAAAGCGAGGGAGTTGCAAATCTGCTATAAAGTTCTGCTTTAGGATCGATTTTGTACGTGGTCACGTTCTGTTGGGGTGTTATATCAACGCCAATGTAGTCAAAAGTTACATTCCAGAAGTTGCTGATTCTAATCGAGTAATCATTTGTTGGAAACAGGTCGGTTAAATCAACCACGAATGTTCTAGTTTTGGCGTCGGGTGGCAAGGGGAATTGGCGGCTTTCAGGAACAGGTACCCAACTGCCGTTAGCCGCTTTAACTTCCAACAGTGGCGGCGGAGTAATTTGTGTTCCATTAGGCACGGGTTGAGCAAAAAACTTGTCAAGCCAGACTGTGTAATCGTCTGGTGAACCCCAGTCAACTACGGCGTTAACAACAAGCTTGATGCATGGTGCACCTGTCAAGTTACCCAAATCCAATGTTAAATGGTTCCAGTTGATATTGTCCCACGTTTGACTTTGAATTCCATGGATTCCAGACGTCAAGATATTATCTAATTTGGATATTTGCGGCAGCATGTTTTCACCTTTCTCGTTAAACGCAGACAACGGCGTTAGCGGGTTTTTGCTTACTGTGTATATTTTTCCCATGTACGCTGGGTCAAGGTATTGTTCAACCATGGTAGAGTAAACGTTTGTGTCTGCTGGATGATCTACAACCATGAGGTAAGCTTGGTCAAGGTAGAAGATTTCATCCCACTTCTGAATCAATTCAAAGCTGAAGCTGTTGCTGGTTGGTTTTAGCTGGCTTGAGTCCAAGGGAATGTAATCCCACGGGTTGTTTCTCCAGTAAACAATAGGCCACTCAGGGTCGTCGCTCAAGTAGTTAATGTAGCCAAGCCAACCATGGTTTGAAACATCTGACACGTAAACATAGTCGGTGCCGTTCCACATGTAAAGTGATGGGCAAGAGGTTCCGCCGCTGAAGTCACAAGTGATTGTTTTGCGGTTGGTTATGGTTATGCTTCTTGTTGGGTTCATGCTGCCGTCTTCCCATCCTTCAAAAGTGTATTTGCCTGTCGGGTCAGTTGCGGGAACCTCAACGGTCTGCGGTACCCCTACAGGGACAAGCTCGTAATAGGGTGTCTTGTGTGGTACCCCATTTAGTTTCATGTCGACGCCTTGTTTAGGATGAGAAATAACAAACAATGTGTGATAGCCTGTGGGAACGATGATGAAGCCTGTGGTTAAGGAGTTGACTTTAACGTTGTGTACTCCCTCAAACGTGGCGTTGTAGGCGAAATGAACTGTTGTGGATGCTCCAGCTTCCAACTCGATTTTCTGCGTATCCACCAATTCGTTGTTGATGGAAAGCTTAACCGTTAAAGAATCAGCTGCACCACTTGGATTTGTCGCTTTAGCTGAGATGTTAACTGTGTCTCCAATCCACGATTCATACGGTAACGCTAAAAGGTTCGATAAGGTGATGCTGCTGGTAACTGGAGGAGCAACTTTAAGGTTGAAGAACCCTTCAAGGTCACCAATTTTTACAGAGTAATTACCTACTTCTGTTTTCACCACTGAAAACTCCACTAATGCAGATTGTTCAGCAACTAAGGAGACAGTTTGATTAGCCTCTAATGTATCGTTAATCATTAAATCGGCAGTATAGTTACCCTCTAACTCTCCCACATTAGTTACGTTTGCTGAAATGGAGATGGGTTCTCCTGTTTCTGCTTCAAGCGGATTAACAATAAGGTCTGCTAAGGAGAATGAAGCAGGTTTAGGCCCTGCAGAAATTACTCCTTGGTTTTGAAGATAAAAGTAGGCTCCAGCAGCTAGAGCTACAATTAAAACATCAATGATTAAGACTGCCTTTAGCTTGGTGATTGCTAAACGTGACCTCATTTAATTTTTCAACCCTAAATAAGCTAATACTATATAACGTATGCCATTTAAAAGAAAAACGGTATATAACAAAAAAAGGAAAGGAGTTTATTGTTTTACGGTCTTTTTCTTACAATGATTATTGTTGCAAGCGCTATTGCGATTATAACTGCAATTCCAGTGCCTACTGTGTAGATTTCAAAAGGTGGCATAACAACTTGGCTAGGTGATGCTGGTGAAGCGGGCGCGTCTATGACCGCAACTGCAGCTTCGGCCCATGAACTGCTGTATGAGTCATCACCGATGAAGGTCGCGGTTATGGTGTATTTGCCTGGAATGTCTGGTGTCCAAACAAGACTGTAGGTTCCGCTCATGTCGCTGGTTGCTTCGCCAATATGAACTGCGTTGCCGTTGGGGTCTATAGCATCTATTGATATGGGTACACCTGTTACTTCGCTTGGAATTGGCATTTGCATATGTAGGTAATCCATCCATGCACCCATTGAAGCAGCGCTGACACATGGAGTTCCCGGCTGTGCTGGAGATTGGTCAAGAATTGTTCCGCTTAGCACTATGCTTGTTCCTGAGGTTACAGCTGTCTGTGGAGCAGTAAGTGTAGTTGCGCTTTTGCCTTTACCGAACACGTACATATAACCGTCATAAGTGTTTGAAGCTGCTAAGTAGCCGTCTGCGATTGCTGCTGGTGTCATGCATCCAGTGACTTTCCATAGTCCTTCGCCGTTAGTGATGTTGATGCAGTGAATACCCCAACCTCTAGTTACAGGCCAGCTTTCAGTATGCTCATAAGTCCAAGTATAGAACTTGCCGTCTGCAATCCATCCGCCTACACCAAACGAGTAGAATGGATAAACGCTCGTGCCGTTTTCACCAGTATATGGACTTTCAAATGGGTTAGCGGGTGCTTCGTACTTCCAAACTTTCTTGCCTGTATCCCAGTCAAACGCGTAAATGCCATCCATAGCTTCACGGATAATCATGCCGTATGCCGACATTGCAGAGTAAGCTCCGAATCCAGCGGATGCCCATGGGTAATCCATTTGGTCTCCCGTCCAAAGCTGCTCACCAGTTCTTAAATCAAAGCATACATAGTAGCCACGGGCTGAAAGTGTAGCGAGTTTTCCATGGTCAACAAGGTCACATATGAAGCTGTACATTGGTTCACTAATGTTTTTTGTCCAAAGCAGATTTCCAGTAAGTAAATCAAAGCCTCTTAGGGTTTCTCCAACATACGCGCTTGCAACTGAGATTCCTGAGACGGATGCGCCAAGACCACTCTCGAAGTCGATTAAACTTGGCAAGCTTGACGTGGCATAGGTAGTGTTACTTTTTATTCTGGAGGCAAAGTTTGTGCTGGTTCCTCTTGTTGTCCAGTTGATTAGCCGGTATTCAGTGATTCCGTTGTTTCGCAAGGTTTGAATGCTTAATACGCATGGATCACTTCCACGTCCCGCTGAGTTTTTGTAGTATGTTCCAGTGGTGATGTTGTCGTTTGATGAGGTGCCCAGTGTTGTGTTTAGAGTGATGGCGCCTGTCCACGGATCCCATTTGTAGAGTCTTCCACTGCCAATGCTTATCAAGCTGACTGCCCATGTTCCTGCTGCTTCAGCGCCTGTGACCTCTGAAGTTGTTGGACTAGCATACTCAACAATGTTGGGTGCTAATGCTCCCGGTGTGGAACCAAAGAATCCCTGTATCATAGCTGTTGGAGCTTCGTAATCCCAATAGACTTCACCTGTTCGGATGTCATAGCATTTCCAGTAGTATTTTGCTGTAGAGCTAGCACCTGGTTTTTGGTAGCTTTGGTAAGCTCTGCCAGCGTAGATTATTGACGGTGAACCGGGACTGCTGGTAGTTCCATATTGAGCTGCTTGCCCGCCGATTAAGCCAGCGATTGATCCTTGCTGTTTCCATGCAATGTGTGCAGTGTTTGGTCCTTGAACCCAAGGAACGAATTTTTGTCTGGCATTCCACATTGTGCTTGTTTTGGGGTAGAGCTGATCCCACATTGCGCCGCCTCCAACATAGCCTGTTGG
>CAYMLF010000094.1:0-8132 GCA_964391275.1 uncultured Candidatus Bathyarchaeia archaeon | reverse complement strand
AGTAGATGCATTTGTGGTCGCATCCCGTGTAAGGGTTAAACGTGAGCTTAGGCGGGCAAGTGCATAGGCCAGAATGCCACGGGTCAAAACTGGAGATTAACGGCACACAGTTTCACTTGCAGATTGTATTGAATGAAGGTAAACAAAAAGCATTCGTACGGCATTACGTTATTTGTTGTTGTATTTCTTTTAGTTGTTTGGCGATTGTTTTTCTATTAAAAACTCGATTGCAGAAACCTACGATTTGAAAAAAGGCGCGGATGCTGTATCATCTTGGCGGAAACAACATTGCCAAACCAGACCCCAAAACATACAAACCCTAACGAGGAGAGCACATAAAAACAAGAAGTAAATCTCACGATGTGTTAACGGTAACTCGGCTTTAAGAAAAAAGAGATGCAACATTGATCTTAAAATAATCACCTTCTTTCTCAACGAAACCTGAAAACTCTAAGGCGTTAATAGCAGCATCAACATTAACCGCAGGGTCAATTTCTAGAATTTTATCTCTGATAGCGCTATATTCTTGCTTTCTCTCGGATAAATAATATAATATGACTGCAGAAATGAAATCTTGTCTTTCAATCTTAGCTCGTTTTGAATGCTCCATAAGCTTTTTTGTAATTTTCCCAAGTTTTGTAAGCACTTGTCTATTCTCAAGTTGTTTTGACAAAATAAATTTCGCAATTAGCTTCTTGGCATCTGGACTTGATTTTAGTCCAAATATCCTAGCAAAATTTCTTCCGACGGTTATTTGGAGCTTGGTAAGCAACTTTGTTTCAATTTTTTGCCCTTGGTTTGCTATTCCAATGAATTTTTCTCTTGCAGTTTTTAGAACATCCGGATTCTTGCAGACAAACGCTGACTCGGTACTCTCTCGCCAGTATCTTTTGGTTTTGCTGAAACCTAAGTTCATTTTATTTAGATTTATTGAACTAACGACCAAAGCTTTATCGGTTATAAGGAGTTTTGCGTGTAATTCCTGATTTGTTATTTTTACTACAATTCCATGAGCTAGCATATCACGTAGCATATTCTCCATTCTATCAGTAAAGTCCATGCTTGTTCCACCTGTCAAAATTACCATCTCAATTTTTTTGTTAACAGCGGTGGCAATCAAGTACTCAGAAAATTCTTGGTCAGTGAAGGTTTCGGTCGAAATATAAACAAACTGTTCTGCATCATCTATAAGACTTTTAAACATATTTCGCCCCTTACAGTCAAAGGGTGTCAGGTATAACTTCTCAGAAATAGTCTCTATTGAAGCGCATATTTCTTCTGGATAATGTCGTATCCAATGATTTTCATGTTCAGGACCAATATTTTTTGGTAACCCGAAAATATCAGCGGTGTTTCCTGCCTTTGCTTTTAAGATCCTTTCGTTAATTGTTCCCTCGAAAGCACCTTGTTTTGTGACAAAAAGGTCAATCAACCTATCGAATTGCTGGTTAAATTCATTTATACGGTTTTGTTCATTACTGAAGATTATTACCGCATCTATTTCTGGCTCTTGCGTTAAGTTCGCCGATAAAACGATTGCACTTTTTTCTGTGATTACAAACTTTCCATGAAATGAATACCATCTTCCAACTGCGGTAGTTGTCCTGCTTGGATCACCTATATTCCACCTATCGAAGTACATTTTAGCGCCATCTTTTTCAAGCTGTCTTAACAACGGTTCTACCTTTGGTCTAATATCGGAGTTGATACTATCGTATGGTAAAGTAAAAATTTCGACCCTCACGTGTGGAAGCTTTTGACTAAGGGCTTTTATGACGTCCTCGTCATGCAACTGAAAAATGGCAATACGAATGTAAACATTCGCAGAGTTTATTTCTTTAATAATTAGCGGTATTACATCTGTACTGAAGTCAAAGTTAATAGTCACGCAGTAGTCCTCTTTGATAAATAGTACACTTTATTTATAATTCTTTCAGCGCTAACAAGCTTATTCCAATTAATTGAAAAAGATTCAGCTTAATTTCTTTTGCTCACCCAAAATTTTTGAATCTTTCCAGATATCATTAAGCTTTGGTGTGAACTGGTAATACTTGCGTAAGTTATTGACTTTATCTGCCTGTCTTACTCTAGCGAGCCGTTTTTTAATCAAATCTACATGGGCTGGGTCGATTTCGACACCGATTGAATTTCTACATAGTTGTTTGGCGACGACCAATGCTGTTCCAGTGCCTGCAGTTGGATCAAAGACTATATCGCCAGGCATAGTTGATGACAGAATAATTCTTAACAATAGAGCCACAGGAGTTTGTTGTACATGCATTCTGTTGCCTTCAGGGTCCCTTATCGCTTCATCTCCAGCAAAGTATCCTGAAGTTAATTCTCTTATATCATCCCAGACATCAGTCAAATAAACCCCGTTTTCATGCTTGTATTTATGTTCTGGTAGCGGTGGAGGGTCAATTCGTACCTTGTTGAAAACTCTTGGTTTTTTTCCTTTAATTGCATAAGCAATTATTTGGTATTGCTTTGAAAACCTTGTTTCGATAGGAACCGCTGAGGTTTTTTTCTTCCAGATTATTAAATTTTGATAGTTCCAACCTGTCTTCCGCAATATTCGAAGGATTCTTTCGGCGTTCTTTTCCCTATGCATGAAATAAATAGCGCCGCCCTCTGAGGTTGTTTTATAAACGCCTTCTACTATCGTTTTTATCCAATTCCAATATTTGTTTTCTGATTGTTTATCATCAAAGAAACGGTATTCTTTACCTTGGAGATAGGGCGGATCGAAGAATGTAAGATGCACATTACCGATTGTCCCTTCGTCAAGAAGTTGTATGCAGTCGCCCTCTAAAACCTTAGTCCATGGTTCCTCTAAATCTTGAGAAAGAGACTTTGATGAAATAGTTGGTTCATGCAGTTGCATGTTTTCACATGAATTTTTTGCTCCAATTGTTTCAGACCTATACTCCCCATTCAGACTAACTAAAAAGCCATTTTCATCTTTTGAAATTTTAACTTCAGAGTTTATAGCATAGCTATTTTTGAGATATGTTGAGCATTTTAATCTTCCTTGTTTGTCAACTTTTGCTGGAAAATCATTTAATTTAGTTTCAAATGGGACCTGATTATCACCGATTAACTCAGCTCTACTTTTGACAGGTAATTGTATGAAGCCTAACTCGACTTCTTTTCGTTTTAAAGACTTAGTAATCATATTCGCCAGTTCTTTATCGTATATCTTCTCAGCTATAAGGTTAATCATACTTTTTGAAATTAAGCTTATTGTAAAATTATTTAATTATTTTTGTCCAATATGGGTAACAGACAAGTATTAAAGAAACCCCTTGAAGGGCGTCACGGTTGACTGTTCGCATTAAACAAGAGCTTCACCTGTTGTTACTCTATTTATAGTAGAGAAGGTAAGGTTGAGAGAGCAACAGGTTTTCTGCATGGTTTACAGGCATGGAAACGACTTTTTTGTTAGTGTTTGAGTGCTGGTTTCTGCGTGGGAATTTGAGAGGTGGGTAACATTATTCCTTGTAAAAGGAGGACATGAAAATCATTTGTTGTACTGTGCCGTTTTTTCCTGTTACCCATATCTCGTCTGCTAGTTTTACGGCTTTTTTGGTTTGCTCTCCGACGTTTGCGGGGAATACAATGACTGTGTGGCTGTTTGGGGGCAAGCTGCGGCGTAACTGTTTAACTTGCCAACGGAGCCTTTCCAAATCGAGGTCTGGGGCACATTCAACCCCGACAAAGCCGCGCTCATCCTGCGCCAAAACATCAACGTAGAACGTTTTTCCGCCTAAATCTGACGGCTCCTCAAACCCTAACTCCCGATAGCCACGGTCGTTCCAAAGCTTTAGCGCCGCCGCAACCTTCAGTTCCTCGATTACGGCTGAGCCCTTGCGGGCGCACTTGTAGATTAACTTGAGTTCCTCGGGCAACTTGTCGGTTTGTAAACTGGGGTTTGGTTGTTCTTTCTTCAATTTTGCCACCGTTTTCATAGTTTTCAAGCCCTGTATTCCTTAAGCCATATTGTGCTTGAAGTAACCATTACATATCATCGCCGTCTCGCTATATATCCTTTATGCACAATGTATACTAAGCCATAATGTGCCATATGCATAACAAAACACATAAAATACAAACTCTAACTTCTCTTTCGACCGATAATGCCTGCATCAAAAAACGCCATAGAGAACTTTGACGAATTAACAGCGACGACCCGAGTAATACTTTACCTATACAAGCATCCAAAATCGGGAATAACAGCAGTAATAAAGAATGCTGGCGTGGGTCAAAAAGCTGCTTACGCGGCTAAAAATTGGCTTGAAGAAAACGGTCTGTTACTGGTGGGTAAAAAGGAAACCCTGCCTTATACGCCTGTTTTGTCTCTAAATGAGAAAGGCAGAAAAATTGGGGATCACTTGGCGGAAATAGAGAAACTGTTAACTTGACATTTTGAATCCCTTTTTTAATCGTGCTTTTTTAATGCCGAAATTGTTTATAGGGGTGTTTGGCGGTTGGTTTTTGTTGGGCGGAACACAGTGTTCCCAAAGTGGGCCATGCTAGTGCCCGAACGCATTTTGCTGTTCAATGATTTTCTGCTGCTTTACTTTTCACATCAACCTATTTGGATGCTATTAGAGGTTCATTGCAGTAACCTATAGAGGGTGGAGGTCGGTATTGGCTGAAAACCGCTTCATTACAATGTTGAAACCCTTTAGGCGCTTTATATAGGAGAATAGGTCTACCGCAAGAGCAATAGCGCTTTAACATACGATAAACCTCAACATTCAAACCTCACCGCGGCAACTGCCCAAAGAAACAGCAGAAAACCCAACAAACCACCAACCACACAAAAAACCATCCAACAAACACACAACCCCTCAAAAACCCACATCAACACTTGACTAGACTATAAATAAGGGGGGTATAGAAAAAAAATCGCAACAAACACCTCTCAACATCAAAAAATGCATCAACTTGTGGCGTATTGCACAACCAGCATGCAAACCCCAGCACCTGCCATTTTCAGAGTGCACAGCACTGCTCAAAGTTTTGGTTGTGGTTGTGCTAAGGCGACTTTCCCCACAACAACTAACACAAAACAGAAAAGAGTAAAAGAAAACAAACCCTACACTTCCGTAAGGCAACAAAGTTGACGCAAAACCAAACCCCCAAAACCGTCTACTGGCTAAACAACACCCTGTACCTAAACATAACCAACAAGTGCTCAAACAACTGCTACTTCTGCATCAAAAACTACAAGCAAGGCATCGGCAGCTTCAACCTCAAACTCGCGCAGGAACCAAGCGTTGACCAAATAATTTCGGAGCTAAATGAGGTTTTGCATATGCGGCGTTGGAGCGAAATCGTTTTCTGCGGCTTCGGCGAGCCAACATCGCGGCTTGACGTTTTGCTTGAGGTAACCAGATGGATAAGGCAAAAAATGGGCAGACCAGTGCAGATTCGCCTAAACACGAACGGTCACGGCTACAAGCTTAACCCAAACCGAAACGTCGCAGAAGAACTAAAGGATGCTGGCGTAAACGTGGCAAGCGTCAGCTTAAACGCGCAAGACCAAGAAACATACAACGAAGTCTGCAAGCCAGCATTCAAAGACGCCTACCAAGCCACGCTGGAATTCATTGCTAAAGCCAAAAGCCAGCTGGAAGTTGAAGCATCAGCCGTCCGAATCCCTGAAATAGACATGCAAAAAACACAAGCAGTCGCTGAGCGTTTAGGCGTAAAATTCAGAATCCGCGAATACACACCCTGTTTTTACTAAGCAACATTCAAAGAAACAGGCTTATGCTAAAAACATTCACGATGCAATCCGATTTTGCTAGCGCAAATCTTTTAAACCATAAGAGTTCATGTTGACTGCTGGAGAAGAAAAATTGAGGAAAACTCCGCTGTTCGAGTTTGAAGTTCCAACCTACAAAAAACGCCCCGTTGGAATTTCAGCTTACCAAAAACATCCAAGATAAACAAGCTTGAAGCAAAAAAAGCTTTCAAGTCCTGTTCGGTTTAGACGTTTTGCTCGAATTTTGCTCCCAGCAGACAACGCTTGTTTTTAAGCCAAACCACCATTGCACCACAAAGCGCCAGTGACGCCACTATCAAGAGCACGTGTGGGTACTCTGGGATTTCTGGACTATAAAACACCACAATTAAATCGCCTACAAGAGGCTTTTCATACTCAGAGAACATCACAATCGAAACAACATCCACCAAACCGTCCCTGCCAACAGTGTAGTTAAAAGGCTTCCATTCCGCCGCTGAACTATCAGGCAAAGCGGTATAAACACGCAAATCCGAAGTGTTGGCTTCCAGTCGAACCGTAAAATACGCCGTTGAATTAGGACTCAAAGACGACAAGTAAGGACTAATGTTCAAATCATAAAGAAACAAAAAACTGCCATTAACCACTTCCAAAGGATGCTCATAATGAATACTCAACGTAAAAGCCTTGGAAACTGGACTAATCGTTGTACTCACCATTTCCCAATCGCCAATAGCCGTACGATGCCGAGCAGAAGGGTCAAACTCGGAGTAATTGCCAAAACTGAGTTCTTTACCGTTCACTTTTATGCTGATGTTAGTGGTTTCTGGCGGCGTGGGGTAAACCATTGGAAGCGCATCTGGCAAGTCACCATGCACGGTTATGGGGTATGTGCCGTCGATTTTAGCCCATAAACTGCCATTCACAGAAACAATAGTGTAATCAACGTATTCCACGGGCATGGAAAGCACCATGAATGAAGGCTCCACCTCTGCTGACGCAAAATTGCTAGGCAACAAGCAAGCTGCAAATAGCAGGATAACTGCAAAGATTAAAGCTGCACGGAAGTGTTTCGTCTAGGCCACCAACCAACAAAATGCCATCAACAACCTATATCGTTTATGCAAAAAAGCGTTTTTTGTCGCTAAATGAGGTTTAAGAAGCGTTTTTGATATATTCCAAAGCTGAAATATGGCATATATTAAGTGTTAATACATTCTACGCAATCGAAAGGAGACAAAACCAATGAATCAAAAAAGCAACAAAGCAGTAAGCCCAGTAATTGCATCCATCATCCTCATAGCCATAACAGTTGCAACAGCCATAGCTGCAACAGCATGGATGGGAGCATTAACCTACGGTTACATGGACCAAGACAGCCAAACAGTACAAAACCTCGTCAGCCCCCCAATTGACGACCCATCAGGCACAGACGAAAACGACCAATCCCCACCTACGCCAACACCGACCGAAACGCCGTCCCCAACGCCAAGCCCGACACCAACACCCACGCCGTCACCGACACATCCTACACTAACTCCCAACCCAACAACCGAGCCTAAAGCATCGGACTTTGCACAAGCAACCAAAGCGCCAACTCGGCCACCACCAGCTAGCCCATACCTATAAACAGCTATCCAAGGGCTTTTTTCACCCCTTTGTTTAGAATCGCGTAATACGTATATTTTTCAATGAGACATCTTATAACTAGGGATTACTCGGGATTTTACAGGCAACCAATCGCAGCACCAGTTTTACGCTAATCAGAACGACAGAAATTGTAATGGGAAATCTCGAATTAAGCGTTGCTTGAGAAAGCGAGGTATTGGAAACGTGTTTAATCGGTGTTGAATAGTGGTGGATTATACCAAACTGGGTTTAATTCCAATCATAGTTCTGCTAGTGTTCATCATAACAATGATTACAGTGCAACCTGCAGAACCAGTCCTTTATCGTCCAGAAATAACTCTAATTTTGAATTTTCTCTTCTTAACAATGTCCAACTTGATTGTAGCAGCAATTTCAGGCAAAAGCTTTCTCAAGCAGGGATCACTCAATGTTCTTTTGCTATCCTGCGCCTTAATAATCAGCGGCTTAATATCGTTCATCAGCGGTTTAATCGGTCCCTTCTCCATGAATTTTGGAGTAACACTTGTCGACATAGGCTTGTTTGCCTCGGCTTCACTGCAGGTTATGAGTGCAATCGTAACCTTAACAACTACAAGTGCAAGTGAAACAGCCCAAAGAAAGCTTGCCCTAACAGCAGCCTACACCTTCATAATAGCCTTTGTTTCATTTCTTACATTAGTTGCTTTCCTTAATGTTATACCGCCTTTTTTTATGAGCCAAGGAACAACAGAAATCAGCAAAGCCTTTGCTG
>CAYMLF010000093.1:0-8186 GCA_964391275.1 uncultured Candidatus Bathyarchaeia archaeon | reverse complement strand
CTTACCGTTTTCTACGCGTTAGCAATCCTACAAGCACTACAGCAATTATTATTGCGATAGTTGCACCTACTATGTAAGTCTCAAACGGAGGCATGGTAAACGTTGTTGTTGCAGGTGTCGGCGTTGCCGCTGCTTCACTAACGGTCACGTATGAAGTGGCGTATGAACTGCCGTAGGAATCGTCGCCCATGAACGTTGCTGTAACCATATACTGTCCTGCAATTTCAGGTTCCCAAGTAAAACCAAATTTGCCGCTGTACCCGTCAGTGGTAACGTCGCCGATATGTACAAAATTGCCGTTGGGGTCATATGCGTCTAGCGATACTGGTACGCCTTTAATGTCAGCGGGGCAAACCTTTTGCATATGCAGGTATTCAAGCCAGCCAGTCATGGATTCTTTAGCTACACATGGAGTGTCAGGTTGCGCTGGAGATTGGTCAAGCACGCTTCCCTGTATTACAATGCTTTGTCCTAGCGGTATAGCAGTTAATGGTGTCTCTGCAATAGTTTTGCTTTTGCCTTTACCGAACACGTACATGTACCCGTCATAGCTGTTGGATGCTGTTAGGTAACCGTCAGCCATGGCTCCTGGACTCATAGAACCAGTTATGTTCCATATGCCCTCGCCTGTTGTAGCATTTATGCAATGCAGTCGCCAGCCTCTAGTGATGGGTTGAGTTGCAGTGTGTTCACTATTCCATGAATACAGTTTTCCGTCAGCAATAACGCCGCCAGTGTACCAAGAATAAACAGTTGTGCCATTTGCGTTTGTGTATGGTGTTTCGTACGGATTCGCCGGAGCCTCATACTTCCAAACTATATTTCCGGTTTCCCAGTCAAAAGCGTAAATGCCACTGTAAGCTTCCCTGTAGAACATGCCATAAGCAGATTGTATATCGTATGCTCCAAAGCCGGGTTCATCCCATGGGTAATCCATTGTTTCGGTTTTAAAAAGGAACTGCCCTGTAAGTGAATCATACACGTTGAAGTATCCTTTTCTCATGAGAATTGCGAGTTTGCCATGATCTGAAAGAGCGGTGGGTTGGCTATAGGGCATGTCTGCAGTTTTATAGGGTTCCTCGTCCATTGTGACGTTAAAAACCATTTGTCCTGTTTTCAGGCTGAACCCCATTATGCGCATTCCATGACGAATTCCAGTTGCATTATCGATGTAAATATCAACATAGGGAAAGCCCGCTACAGGATTAAGACCTGTTGCATCTAAAGCGTTAGGTTCTCTTACGACAAAGCACATTCCGCTCTCGTAATCCTGAAATTGTCCCAGACTGTTTGTCGAAAAAGATATGTTGCTTTGTATCCTCTGAGTAAAGTTAGCTGTATTTCCAAAAGTGGTCCAGTTGATTAACCGCCAATTTCTTTGTGTGCTGTTGATTACCTGCACACTGAGGGCGTAACCGTTCATGTAATATTGACTTGGTGGGGCAGCTCCAAATGCACCTGCCGTTTCTGTAAACTGTGGAAGAGAAACATTCAAGGTAACCGCTCCAGTGTACGGGTTATACTTCACCAGTCTTGTGCTTGTTAACGCCAAAAGATTCACTGTCACTCCAACGTCCGCTCCACCACCTGACACTGCTGGGTCGCCTTGGCTATATTCAATGTATGAGGGCGCTGATTCACCTGAGTATATTGGGCGCTCCCAATGCAAATCTCCTGTTCTAAGGTCATAGCATTGCCAGTAGCTTTGGCTTCCAGTTCCCGTTTGGCTTGCTTTAGTTACGGTCTGGTACGCTCTTCCCTGAAAAATTATGGTTGGTGTGCCTCCGCCGCTAGTAAATGAGAGAAATCCTTGGCTGCCTCCGATTAGCCCGCCTATGGCACCTTGTCTTTTCCACACTATATGTGCAGTGTTTGGTGCTTGAACATATGGCGTGAATTTGTACCGTGCAGACCAGTATACGTTTGTGTTTTCTGGCCAGCCTTCGCCGCCTCCAGGGCCATACCATGGGTAATCGCCTAGAATTGTTTGCCATTCTCTGTTTTCTGGAGAGACTGGGCGTGTCCAGTAGTCGCTTGGTAGCGCTGCAGGTAGCCAAGAATTAACCGGATCGTTTTGAACGATAAGTTCTGTTTCTCGTGTGGAGGCCGGAGCGTAGTAGACTGAGCGCGTGTATGTTTCGGTGTAGCCTGCCATGCTGACCCCTGGTGGAACAGTGTAGTTGCCTGCTGGGAAGTATCCGCCTGGGAAGTCAAATTTTAGTTTCCATGTGCCCGGTTGATCGACGACGTATTCAAACCATGCGGTGCCGTCTGCGGGATAAGAGTCCATAATAATTTCGTCAGTGGATCCATCAGGTTTTGTTAATGTTACTTTGTAGTTTGAAAGGAACCGAGCATAGGATGGACCAGGGTCTAACCATACGTTAACAAGGATTGGCTGTCCAACTCCGACAGGGTTAGGTCTAACGCTAAGATATACGTCAGAAACAATTGTGACATCGGGTGTGACTCCTTCTGGTAAATCCACTGAGCCGTTTTCTCCGCCGATAGGGGTTCCAATGTGTGCTCCGTCTTGAGCTTGAACCGGTATATTCGCCATCAAGGCTGCAGATGTTATCAGTAGAAAAATAGCGAAAAATGTAGCCGCATTTAACTTAAAAAAATTTATTTTCATTATTTAATTATTCTCCTAAAAAGTAGCAATTGCTTCTATATTTCAAATTATTAATAAACTTTTAATAAACTTTGCTCTTGCAAGTAGCAGTCAAGAAACCAGTGTTGCACTTCAGTAAAAAACAAAGTTAGTGCCTGGCTGATTGCCTTAAAAACGGGTGAAAAGCCCTGAAAAACCGTCTGTTCCAACAGTTGGATTAATATTCATGTTAGCTCAAAAAAACACTATGAAGTTTATCCAGACTGTTTTGACCTTATTTACGTGTTTGCGCTCTAATTTTAGGCATGTTAGCGCAGAACTCCTCATGATTGATTCTGTTAACCAATTAATGCGTGAGAACAACGAAACTGGCGGAAATGTTGCATGCTACTAGGCGGAAAGAAATCCTTAGTCTTCATGACTTTAGGTTTAGTTGCCTTTATTCTTTATTTGTGGTTTTTTGTTGGGTTTGATGGTCTTTTCACTCTTCTAAGTAAATTAAACGCTTATCAGTATTCGTTATTTTTCTCGTTAGCCATTGTTGCCCTATTCTTGGGCGTGTTTTTTGATTCCATGGTGTGGCATAGTCTGCTTGACTCTTTATCCGTCAAGATAAAAGCAAGAAAAATATTCCAGCTTAACTGGATTGGCAATTTTATAGAATTAATCATTCCAAGCGCAACAGTCGGTGGGGAAGTGGCTCGAACAGTTTTGGCGCAGAAAGAAACCAACGTTGACGCGGGAACATCTGCTGCCACAGTTATTGGTTCACGTTTAATCAGCACCTTTGTTTATTCAGGTGGTTTACTTGTTGCTTTTATCACGCTTTTGTTTTCTGGTCAATTGCCCATTTACTTGGTTACGCCTGTTGTTTTAGTCATACTTGGTACCTTCGGCGTTGTCGGGGCTGTTTTGGTTATAGCCTTAAAGCAAAACGCGGTTGACAAAATAGTTAATGCTGTAGTGTGGTTTAGTAAACGTTTTATCAAAAACCCTGCTAAACTGCTTAACCTGCAAGAAAAGCTGTACAACAGCTTATCCTCTTTCGGCGAGGTTTTTAAAACCTTCAAAGCGAATCCGCGTTACCTCTTAAAACCAGTGCTCTTTGCAGTTGCCTCATGGATATTTAACTTAATTGTGTATTTGATGGTTTTTTACGCCTTAGATTTCACGGTTATTTCGATTCTGGATTTAGCAACTATGTATTGCATTATCACAACTGTTGAAACGGTGACTGCTGGTTTTCCAGTTGGCGCAGTGGAAGTCACCATGGTAAGCGTTTTCTCCATGTTTGGTGTTCCATTAGCTGTTGCAGGAGCCGTAACTACATTTTCTAGATTGTTGACTTTCTGGTCTCAAGTGATTGTAGGTTATCCGCTTGTTCAATGGGCAGGTGCTAAAGCTTTGCTTAAAAAACCGTCTATTCTTAACTTGCCTTTGGCTAATATTTCAAACCAGCATTCAACAAAAGCCCTGCAATAACCTTGCACTGCTTTCTTTTAAACCCCAAAAATGCCTTTTTAATGACAATAAAACGCTGGTTTTTTAGGTAAGACTTATCTTTTCGGTCAGCGTTGTCTTGTTATGATGACGAGTGCCCAACAGTAATTTTTAATAGTACTATGAAGCACTCAATATCTCTAATTCAAGGAAGAGAGAGATTGGTAGTAGATTCAGGTACTAAAATAGTGCTTACAGCATCAGCTACTGAGATGAGCGACTTCTACAATAACCCTTTTATTGCCTTCGTAGGCGGCTTTGGAAAGGGGCCTATACCCCTATCGTACGTGCGAAAAACGCTTTATCCGCACAAGCCGAAGCGAGTTGATGGACAAGCAAGTTACGCTCCTTATGGACTACGTAAGGTAGAAGCTATCCTGCTTGAAGGTGGATTTAAACGTGAAGATATAGCAGTTGTCAATCCTGGAGATCTAGATTATTTTGTTGGACCAAACACGAAAGTGGTCGGAATCTCATCTATGGATCCCACAGGCATGGGCTATGTAAGCAAAACCTACAGTTCAATCGTAGGCGGCGGCGAACCAATGAACCGCATTGAATTCCGCAAACTCGTTATGCATCCTGCAATCAAAAAGTTTAAGCCTAAAATTATTGTTGGTGGGTATGGTTCGTGGCAGCTTGAGCGTCAACGCGTTTCTGAAAGCTACGGCGTTGATTGCGTTCTTATGGGTGGTCGACCTGGTCCTATAGTGGAGCTTTTCAAGAAAGCTGTCAACGATGAGCCGATTCCACGGATTGCTAAAGCGGATGAGTCATTGGATAACTGGAATTATAATGAAGAGATGCCTATTACCCAAAATGTTGCGATTCATGGGGCAGTGGAGATTTCAAAGGGTTGCGGTCGTAACTGTCAATTTTGTACTCCGACGATGCAGCACAAGATTGACGTGCCGCTTGAAAAAATCATGAAGGAAGTGGCTTTAAGTACCGCTCAAGGCAGTGACCATATTACTCTAATTACTGAAGACCTGTTTATTTATGGTGCAAAGGACCCAAGGTTCATACCAAACCGTGAGGCAGTCGTAAACCTGTGCAGGAATGTTGCAAGGCATCCTGGTGTGAAAAGTATTCAGGCTGCGCATATGTCTTTGGCGCCGGTGTATCATGACCCGCAGATGATTCAGGAGCTTGCTGAGATACTTATTGAGAAAAGCTGGTACTCTTTTGCTGGGAAACCAATAATCACTGCTGAAACAGGCGTTGAAACTGGCAGTCCGCGTTTGATGAAGAAGTATATGGCGGGTAAAATGTTGCCGTTCAAACCCGAGCAATGGCAAGATGTGGTAACGAACGCTTTTGGCATTTTGAACGATAACGATTGGTATCCTCTTGCAACGCTTATTATTGGTTTGCCTGAAGAGAAAGAGGAAGACATGCTTCAAACCCTTGAGTTAATGGATAAACTCAAAGACTACAACGCGTTTTATGTGCCGCTGTTTTTTGTGCCGCTGGAAAACTGTGTGTTGATGAACAAGAAAGGCGCGGAAATGGATTCGCTGTCTAAGGCGCGTTGGGACTTCTTTATTAAATGCTGGGAATACAACATTAAAATTTGGAAGCCAACTTTTCTGGAAAACAGAATTCCAAATCCAATGCTGTACAAAACCGTTGATAAAGTAGTTATTCCCTACTTTGGCAGAGTTTTGGGCGCTTACTACGGTTTAACAAGGCGCGGCAGTGGTGAACAATTTAAGAAGGCTGTTTATCAACTTAGCATGCCAATGCCGGATAATGGTCGAAGAGTAAAAGGGAAAGCTAAAACGAAAGTTTAAGCAGACTCTTCTGCTGTTTCTTCACTTTTTTCTTGTTCTAATGGTTCTTCAACGGTTACTTCAGGCATTGCTTCTTGACTAAGCGACTGCGTTTGAGTTTGTTCTGGGAAGTTTAGCTTTAAGATTTTTCTGGCGTGTGTTATGTAGCCTGTGTGTCCAGTCATCATGGTGTGGGGTCGTGTTTTCCCACGTTCCACTTGCATAGCCCGCATCAGGCATTCGATTGTTTCTATGAAGACAAAATTGTTTTCTTTAAGCGCTTCAGTGGTTTTTACGACTTGGTCAATTGTTGGGCTAAACGATACGATGGTGCCTGAGGGTTTTAATGCTTCATATGCGTGTGGGACAACCAGCCAAGGAGTCGCTAAGTCCAGTATGACTGCGTCTACGTCTTTTTCTTCAATGCCTAATGTAACGTCGCCGCTCTTCAATTCGACGCGGTCGATTAGTTTTGAGCGTTGCAGGTTTTTAGATGCGTTTTTCTGAAATTCAGTGCGCAACTCGTAAGTGTAAATTTTTCCTGTTGGTCCAACGTAGTGGGCTAGTGCGGTGGTTAATGAGGCTGTTCCTGTGCCTGATTCGACGACTCTGCTTCCTGGTCCGATGCCGCTGAACATGATGATTAGGGCGGCGTCTTTGGGGTAGACGATTTGTGTGTTGCGGCTGGATTTCATGATGTAGTCGGTTAGTTGGGGTTTTAGGGTTGTGAAGGTTACGCCGAGGCTGCTTTTGATGGGTTCGCCGTATTCTTTGCCGATGAGTTCGTCAAGTTTTATGTAGCCTTTGTGGGTGTGGAAGGTTTGTCCTGCCTCGATTTTTAGCATGTAGGTTCTGCGGGCGTCTAAGTAGACTAGTGCGTAGTCGCCTGCTTGGATTTTTTCGTTAGCCAAATGGTTTGCCTCTTTGTGGATGATGATGGAGTTTGAGTCTTTTAAGCTTTGAACTTGAAAGTTGTTTATGGCTATGGAAAAGTTGCTGGCTTCTTTGCGGAAGGGTTGGAGATGGGATTTAGGTCCAATTTGCGCTAAATTGCGGTTTTTTGGTTTAATTTAGCGTTTTTGGTCTTTTTTAGCCTAAATTAGCCCTTGCCGTTTCTTTGTAAGTGGATGTACTAGTAAATGACTGTACCTCAAAACCTATTTTAAACCACAGCCCTTCAAAGGCTATGTCACCAGCTATTGAAACCATAAATCTCCAAAAACACTACGGCGCTGGACAACTTTCAGTTCATGCACTCCGAAACGTCAACGTAAAGTTTGACAGCGGCGAATTTGTTGTGGTTTTAGGAGCGTCGGGTTCAGGAAAAACAACCCTGCTAAACATTCTGGGCACACTAGATAAACCCTCTAGCGGTAGCGTCTTGATAGAGGGCAAAGATTTAGCATCTTTAAATGAAAAGGGCGTTGTTCAACTTCGGCGTAGAAAAATCGGTTTCATCTTCCAATTCTACAACTTAATGCCTGTGCTTACCGCTTTTGAAAACGTCGAGTTGCCCTTGATAATAAGTGGGGTGGCAAAAAAGCAGGCGCAGCAACGAGCAAAAGATTTGTTGGATGCTGTGGGTTTAAGCGACCGCGCCAGCCACCGCCCAGATGAACTAAGTGGTGGACAACAGCAGCGTGTCGCAATCGCCAGAGCCTTAGCTAATAAGCCAACGATTATTTTGGCGGATGAACCCACAGGAGATCTTGATTCAGCAACAGGCGAGCAGGTTATGAAGCTTCTGCTTGAATTGTCTAAGGAGCAGGGCACAACGGTTTTAGCGGCGACTCATGACGTCTCACTCTTTAAGCTGGCTGATCATGCGTTGAGGATGAAGGATGGGCAAGTAATCTACGACGAAAAGCTCAGGTGAAACTTATGTCACTGCTCAAGATACCCATGCTTCAGCTTAAACGCAAAAAGTTCCGAACTGCCATCCTAATAGTAAGCATAATGCTTGCACTCAGTCTGCTCATAGGGTTAAACGCTGGCGTTGATGGGCTTGAGAAAACATATTACAACTTGGTTGGTGACAGTTTAGGCTATACTGACTTGATTGTTAAATCCAACACTACCTCGCCAGCCTTCAGCACTGAAACGTTTGAGCCCATACTAGACAACGATTCAGTTGCCGCCCACTCATGCCGAGTTCAGTACTGGATGCCTTTCGCTTCTGCTGATGGACGTTTTAATGGGACAAACGGCGGCTACTTGGTCGGAATCAACCCTGAGGTGGATGAGGATTTTGGCTCTTACAAGATTTCAGAAGGAAATTACAAGTCCATCTCTGAGGCATT
>CAYMLF010000092.1:4737-8191 GCA_964391275.1 uncultured Candidatus Bathyarchaeia archaeon | reverse complement strand
GAAAACTACCTTGATACCTTCTTTTTTGAATCGCTTAACATTTATGTACCCTCGACTGCCAACACCGGCGAGCTGAACGTCACCTTTAACCGCTTTGCATTGAGAAAGAATTAACTCACTTTTTTGCCCTGACACATTTAACGTTGAACCCATAACAAGAGGGGTATCAATGTTAAGAAAACTCGTCATTCCACGGATTAAGTGCAAGTTTAAGTCGATTAGTTTAGTCCATTTACGGTTGTAAGTGTCCTCAAAGAAATCACAGTATTCCCGCCAGAAAGGAGCCTTACAGTAACTGTGCTTCAACGTTAACCAGTGTCTTAACGCCCAGTCAGGCTCACCCTCGTTTGAGATTTCAACTTCACGAATCTTTAATGGACGTTTAACATGTTTTACAGGAACGGTAAGCCACCGCACCCCATCAAAGGTTTTAATCCTGTTTCGATTTGTGAAGCCTTGACGTTCAAATTGAATATCATCCTCAATAATAAATAAGTCACAATTACGCATTTTGTCAAAAAAACCTAGCCACGGCAAATAATTCGGCTGGTGACCAGAAACAATCAAGTCTTGGCGCCACATTAGCATTTTATGTTTCCTTGGATTCCTTAGAAAATCGTTCAACGTAACGAACTACTTCAAAAGCTTCGGCTGCTGGCAGACTTACCTGACTACCTCTGAACGAAGCCAAATTAACCATTGACTCATAAGTAATATACCGCTTTGCTTTCTGCGAAAAATGACACTTCAACGCGGTCCACTTGTCGGTAACACAATTGGTTATATCCACAAAGTAGGTTGGAGAAAAAGACGGTGTAACTCTTGGTGTTTCATAAGCTAACAGTCGAGGAGCATTTCGAAATGCAGAAACCGAAAGCCAGCCAACTTGCCGATGATCTTGATGGATATCATTAACTGTATGCGTTAGAATCGTGTCAGGCTTGTTTGCAACGTAGAAAGCTTCCAAAAAATCAATCGCTTGCCTTGAGCAGGGAATTTCGCTGTCGGGAAAATCTCCAAAGAAAACATCTTTAACGCCAAGATAGTTCAGAGCTTCAATACTTTCTTTTGGCCTAACTTCGGGATTACCGCTTTGCTCGCCCTTACTTAAAAAAACACAAACCACTTTTTTCCCCAGCTTAGAAGCCGCACTTATCGTTCCTCCACAACCCAGTTCAATGTCATCTGGATGTGCACCAACCGCCAAAATGACCTCAGACTTTAAAACCAATTACTATCACCTTAAAGGACCTCGGAAGGGCTAGCGAAGGTTTACCCACAAACTTACGTAACGTTCATGATACTCAAAACTGCCTGCTTCATCGTTATAGAGATACAGCTCAAAGAATAAGTTACCCAAGTAAGCGTCATTTCTTGAATCCCAAGCAACCCTGACAGAGTTGGCATCAACAGGGTTATCGTTAACCACTAGTTCGTTGAGTTCTGCTTCTCGTCCAAAAGTTTTCTGGTAAATGAAGGAGATGTCAATTGGCAACTCGTAAGACTCTTTGTCTTCAACAAAAAAGGTGAAGTCACACAGAGGGGGCAAGCTGCTGGGGGTTTGGGTGAAACTGTTTGGCGCTGATTGTGTTGGCGTTCGAAACTTTACTTGAATCTGATACTGCGCCGATTCACCTAAACGGTTAGTAACTGTCAAGTACAGGGGGTAAACGTCGCCTGAAGTTAGATTAAAAGGGTAAGTGGCGTTACGGTAAGGTCCAAGAATAGATAGCTCCGTTAAGTATTCAGTCTGCGGCGGCACCATATACTCAGAAATAACAGGTGAAGCCAACACTAAAGCCACAATCAAAATGGCAATAACGATAAACACTCGGTACTGACTTGAAAAACTCATGGATTCACAATCCTCGCATTTCTTGTTTTGCCTAAAGCAAACCAGACCGCAATTGCAACACAGAAAACGGCGAAACTCGCAATCGCCAACAACGCATCAGTATACAAGCTCAAGTTTACATTGTTCAAGGCATCGTTTTGCACCAAAGAAGCTTTAGCATCAAAACCTGAAAGACGCGTTCTGCTTTGCCCTGCAAGGCTTAATGCTAACGAATAATTTTTCGCCAAGTAGGCTAACTCTGCCCTTGTTAATAGTTTAGCAGCGCTGTTTAAGATTTCAATAAGCCCAGCGATGTTGCCGCCGTTGGCTTCCACGTTTTTAACCGTTTTATAACACTCTAAAAGCTCCTCTTTGGCTAATGAAATCTCGTTTTCCACGCCGCTTTGACCTGTAGCCATGCAAGAGGTTAAAACGGGAAAAACCAGCATTAAAACAAGCGTTAAAATCAGCGGTTTTCTAGATACCAATTTTTCACTATCCAAAAAAGCTGCATCTTAAAGGGTAGCTGAGATGTGTTCTTCATCGCATAAATCTTGCAGGGCTTTTCTCTTGATTGAGAAATCATTTAGCCGCTTCTCTATGCTCTTGTTGGTTCGTGAATACTCTTTATACGCTGACAAGTACTCTTGACCCTTCTCTGTTATCAGGTAGCTTTGACTTGAGACGTCAAACCGTATTAAAGAAGCATCTGTAACCTCGCTTAGGTACCGCTGCAAAACCTTGTAGCTCAAGTTTGCTTGATACATAATCTGAGTTTTCTTTGCATCTCGACTGGCAACCTGCAAAATATCAGCTATAATATCAAGTCTATCTCTATAACTGCCCAAAACTATTTCCTCTCAACAATTAAAAAATAAAGAAAAGCCCAATCACACGTGAAGCCAACCTCTGCCGCCTTTTTTCGGTTGCTGCTTAACCGTTTTCTCCCCAGAAGAATTCGCTACACACTTCTTAGACGCCGCAGATTTTGTGATGTTGTTTTTAACGAATTTTGTCCATCCGCCAACAAAACGGTCTGGAGGAACATATCTTTCAGCATCATCTATTTCGTGTTGTTCAAGTATTTCTTTAAAATTCAATGCCTTGAAAGCGCGTGTTGCGTGTATAACCGTTCCTTTATCCACAAACAAAGATGAGTAATCTGTGTTTGCGACTCCTTCCGCGCGCACTTTGTCGTCATAACGTTCTCGCCACAGCTTTTTCCATTCTGTTTTTAATTCTTCAACCAATTCTTTCTGATTTGTAACCATTTCTAGCTAATCCCTTCCTGATAGAAGTGGATGAGAAATAACAATATACTAACTCGGTAAAACAAGCGTGAGGCTGAACCTCAACTAAATATTGCCTTAGAGCGGTATTTAAACCGTAAGTACGATATATTTTGTTTTATCTAGCATAAGCAAAGGTTTTCTGAAAAATGTTCATGGATAATTCATATTAAAGAAGCCTAATGCATAGAACACAATCCATATTTTCCCCACAAAACGTTTCAAGTAAGAAGAAGAGGACCACTTTCAAGTAAATACTGAAAGGCCCACTTAGCTTTAAAGGTTAAGTAGCAGTTGGAATACGTTCTAACGCTTTTCAAAAGAGCAAATA
>CAYMLF010000092.1:0-4637 GCA_964391275.1 uncultured Candidatus Bathyarchaeia archaeon | reverse complement strand
TTGGTTTATTGTTGTTTTCGTTTAGCTTTGAAGATGCCTAATCCAAGCAGCATTGCCGCTGAAACGCCAGCTGTACCCAACAGAGGAACTTCGGGAACAACGTTAAACGATGTTGCCCTCATATCTAATGTTGGATAGTACGCTTTTATGCATACGTCTATTCTATCAAAAAATTCCGCAATAACCATCCATTCACCTTGGGCTTCAGGGTTGTAGCTTGAGCTTGCATAACGGATTAATGTGCCATCTTCTTCAGGGTATGTTGTGCCGTTAGAAGTAGCAGCGACTGATTCTTTGAATACTGTTTGACCAGCAGGGTTTATCCAAGTGAAGTTCACAACGTCTACACGTTCTTCTGTTGACATGGCTGTAACGATTACGTTTGCACCCAACGGAACGGTTTGTCCATCATAATTGGTGACGACAGCGTAACCTACGCTTAAATCTCCCTTATCGAGTACTTTAGCGTTAGCAAACAAGACTAGATTGCTTGATAACAGCAGGGCTAATCCTAGCAGAATCAAAGCCTTAGTTTTATTCATTTGTCCTTCTCCTTTTGTATCTTCCGACGTAACGCTTGCTAATAAGCATATACAGAGGTATTTTATAGAAAATATGTTATAGAAGACGCATGCAAGTGTTCCATTGAACCGTTATTTTGAATTTAGAAAAACACAGCTTTTTTAGTCACAACAAACTACACATAATCAAATCTGTATGGAGATGAACTTATCCAGCCATTATACGCTGATTTGCATATTCACACTGTATATTCCTCAGATTCGGTTATTCAACCAAAAATGCTAGTTGACATGCTTCTGGCGCACAATTTCATAAAGGTTGCAGCTGTAACCGACCACGATTCAGTTAGAGGATGCAGAGCCACAATGGATTTAGCCTCAGCGTACCCTGACATTTTGATTATTCCAGGCGTTGAAATCAGCACTCCAAACGGTGACATGGTGATTTTGGGCACAGAGGAAATGCCGCCTAGACCATGGAGTCCTCAAGAAATCGCTGATTACGCAAAATCTATTGATGCTGTAGCGATTGTGGCTCACCCGTTTCGGCAGTATGGCATGGGAGATTTAGCAAGGAACCTTAAAGTTGACGCTATAGAGGTTTTAAATGGCGGTTCATCTTTGGCGGCGAATAAGCAGGCAAAGGAGTTGGCGCAGGAAATGGGTTTGCCGGGTACAGCCGGCAGTGACGCGCATCAGGTTTCTGAACTGTTTAGTGTTAACACGCAAATCCAAGCAGACCTTGATGTTGACGAGATTCTTAAAGCAATAAGAAACGGTTCCATATCTGCACAGCCAACAAGAGGGTCAATACATTTTTAAAACAGCAAGAGTTCAAATTATGCGTTTAAATCAAAAAATCGAAGGATTGTCCAGATTTGCAAGTTGGATTTTTAGGTGGAGCTAGGGAAGTTGGCAGAATCGGTATTACAGTAAAGTCCGCTAAAACAAAGGTTGTGCTAGATTACGGTGTCATGTTGGATCATGAACCGGGTTTCCCCATGCATATTCCACCCAAAGAGCTTGACGCGGTGATTTTGACTCATAGCCACTTGGATCATTCAGGAGCTATCCCCATTTTCTACATTAACGATAAAAAACCGCTTTACACTAACAAGTTAAACTTGGAATTAACTCAGGTTT
This sequence comes from uncultured Candidatus Bathyarchaeia archaeon, assembly GCA_964391275.1. Lineage (GTDB taxonomy): Archaea > Thermoproteota > Bathyarchaeia > Bathyarchaeales > Bathycorpusculaceae > Bathycorpusculum. Next base: position 2,973 of record CAYMLF010000092.1, on the reverse strand, counting down.
TGATTCAAGACTTTATTCATTTATCAAGCTATTATTTGCCGTTTGAGTATTTAGAACTTAAAACGATGATGCGGAATAATCATCATCTTGATTTCGGTGAGGAAGCAACCATCGGCGACATGAAGCTTCAGCTTTTTAACGCTGGTCACACTCCAGGAAGCGCTCAAGTGCTTCTTGAAGCGGAGGGCAAAAGAATTCTATACACTGGCGACTTTAACATGGAAGACAGCAAGCTTCTGTCAGGCGCTGCCATGGATTACAAGGATTTAGACGCCATAGTTATAGAGAGCACGTATGCAAACGAGGATCACACGCCAAGACCAGAGTTGGAGAAACGTTTTGTTGAGGCAGCAACCGACATTGTGGAGCGAGGCGGAACCGTGTTGATTCCAGCTTTCGGTGTTGGTCGAGCCCAAGAAATCACTAGCATATTTACGGCTAACCATTTTGAGTATCCTATAGTTTTGGATGGAATGGCTAGAGAGGCAAGCAGGATAATTATGAATTATAAAGAGTTTCTGCGTGACCCTAAACTGTTTGTTAATGCTATGCATTCGGTTGAGTGGGTTGAAGGTTGGAGGGATAGACGTAAAGCGTTAAAGAACCCAAGCGTAATCATATCACCAGCTGGCATGCTTAAAGGTGGACCTTCACAGTTTTACCTCTCGAAAGTGGGTAAGAAAGCAAATAACGCTATTTTCCTTGTAAGTTACCAGATTCCTGGAACCCCTGGAAGGCAATTGATGGAGAAAGGTGTTGCCACAATTGATGGCAAAGTCCGCAAAATCAAAGCTCACTTTCAGCACTTTGACTTTTCCTCGCACTGTGGAGCTAGCCTCTATAGGGAAGCCCTGCGAAAGGTTGGCGGAAAACCTAAAGTTTTCGCTGTTCATGGCGCTGAAGGAAACTGCGAGTTGTTGGCTAACTGGGCTAAAACAGAGTTAGGCTTAGATGCTGTTGCGCCCAGAACAGGCGAAACCTACGAGATTTAAGGCGTTCACAATGAAGATTGGTGTTTTACCTGTTGGGCAGGTAAACCATAACACTCTTTTAGGCATCATAAAGGGTATAGTTGCAGCGTTCCCCAAGACTTCATGCAGCCTAATTCAGGAAGTTTTAGCGCTTTCAAAGCGTGCCTATAACGGAAAACGAAACCAGTACAATTCAAGCTTTATCTTAAATGAAATTCGAGTTTACGCTGAAAACAGCGCTTATTCGCGAGTGCTTGGGGTCGTTGACGAGGATATTTTTGTTCCTGAATTAAACTATGTTTTCGGCGAAGCCTACACACCTGGAAAAGCGGCTTTGATATCACTGGTTAGGCTTAGACCAGAATTTTATGGTAAAGCAGCCGACAACAAGCTTTTTTTGGAAAGGGCAGTAAAAGAAGCGGTTCACGAGTTAGGTCATACATTAGGCCTGCATCATTGCCCTAATTCCGCGTGCGTTATGCATTTTTCAAATTCGATTTTAGACACGGATAAAAAACAAAACTTATTCTGTGAGCAATGCTATTTACAGGCAACAATAACCATCACAAATGTAGGTTAAAGCACTTGACGGAACAGCAACCTAAACCTCAACCGCAACCACAAACAGAGCATGACAAGTACAAGTTTCAAGTCATCTACTTAGTTCCCATACTAGCGAGCCTCTTGTTTGGTTTAGTCTGCGCCTATGTTTTGATGCCTCAGCAGGCACAAGTTATCCCAGTCACACCTATTCCTGAGGACACGCCTGGGGCACCAATTGGCAACGCTGTCTACTTTGTCATTTTAATCGCTGTCAGCGCCACCATGTTCTATATACTGCTTAAACGCAAAAGTAAACGAATAATCAAAGCTTTAATCGTGCTTGCGATGACCACAGCCGCTTTGTTGCTGTCACTGGTGTACCTGTCAACGCTGTTAGCGTATGTGCCAGACTACGCGTTCTTGCTGATTCCGCTGTCTATACTAATTACCGTGGTGTTTGACCTTGCCATATTCCGCTTAGGCAGCGTAGCCCGAAACGTGGCTGTTATCGGTTTAGGCGGCGCATTGGGCGTTTTCTTTGGCTACTCAATTCCGCTGTGGAGTGGCATAGTGATTTTGGCGTTCTTAGCGGTTTACGACGTCATCGCCGTTTACCGTGGCCCAGTGGGGAAAATCGCGCAGTCAGGACTTGATGACCTTCAAGGGCTGAGTTTCTCGTTTAAGGATATCCAGATGGGGCTTGGCGACTTAGTGTTTTACTCTATGCTCACAGGGGTTATGTTTAACACGTTCATGCCCAACTTCTGGCCAGCCATAACTGGTATAATCGGGGTTTTGGCAGGTTCGATTTTGACCTTTTTTATGCTTGAGAAGAAAGGCATATTTCCAGGCTTGCCCTTCCCGATAATGCTGGGACTAGCTTTAGGATTGGCTACAGGATTCTTAATCATCTAACCTTGTGCTGGCTTCTTCTTTTTATTAAAACAAAAACCATGAGAGCCGAAAAAGGAATGATTACCAACAACATGGGAATTATTATTTGATTGTCTTGCTCACACTCGCCTATAGCATAAAAAACGCCATCTTTTGAGCCAATATATAATACGCCCATGGATACAGCAGGTGAAGAGATGATTGCATTATCAGTGTTAAAAACCCACCTGACAACACCTGTCAATGCATCAAGTGCATATACAGCGCCCAATCTTGAACCGACATAAACAACGCCCTCAGCGAGAGCAGGAGAGCCAGTAACACGTGCGCCCGTGTCATAGCCCCATAGCTTTTTGCCAGTTGAAGCGTTAATTGCATAGACATAACCGTCTGCTGAGCCAACGTAAACTATGCCGTGAGCAACCGCTGCAGACGCTGAATCCCCATGATGAAGCGAGGGATTGAACGTATACTTCCATAATTGATTGCCTGTTGAAGCATTAAGTGCGTAGAGGCTTTCATCTCCAACGGCTAAGCGGAAATCCCGCGAGACTATGTAAACTAC
>CAYMLF010000091.1:0-8201 GCA_964391275.1 uncultured Candidatus Bathyarchaeia archaeon | reverse complement strand
GGATGCTAATAGGTGCCAGCTATACTAGTTGAAAAAAGAAAAGCTATTTTTGTTGATTGCTCTTTGGTTGATAAACACACCACGGGTCTTCTTTTAAGTAATCGCCCTTTGCTTCTGATGGCTCATGCATGTCCCCGCAGTAATCAATGAAGTCGCTGGATAACCCGTATGCTCTTGCTCTGCAACCACCACATATTGTCTTGTATTCGCAAGCTCCACATTTACCTTTCAGACTGCTTGGATTACGCAGTGCTTTGAATATTTCAGCATTTGTCCAGATTTCTTTGAAGCTTTTCTCACGAATATTTCCAAGTTTAATGGGCAGGTAGGGGCAGGGTGTCACGTCTCCGTTGGCGTAGATGCGGCAGTAGTATAATCCAGCGATGCATCCTCGAATCCATTGACGCATATCTAAGCCCATTCCTTGAGCTATCCGCATAAATTGGGGTGCACATGAAGGGCGAACGTTCAACCTGTGCTTTGATACTTTTGCAAAAGTATTGGTTATCATGTCTTCGTATTTTTGTGGCGAAATGTCAGTTAGTTTTACGCCTCGACCAGTTGGCACCAAGAAGAAGAGGTGGAAGTTTTCCACGCCAATGCCCTCAGACAATGTCATGATGTCGTCGATTTGATTGTAGTTGTCATGAGTCAAAGTAGTGTTTACTTGAACAAGCACATTGTTGTTTCGCAGAGCTTTGATGGCTTGAACTGCTTTATCCCATGAACCAGCGACGCCTCGGAAATCATCGTGCTGCGCTGGAATATGCGAGTCGATGCTGATTGAAACGGTAGCTATACCTGCCTCTTTGAGTTTACGGGCAACGTTTTCGTCAATGAGGCTTCCGTTGCTTCCCAGCCCCATTTTCAAGCCTTTACTTGAGCCGTAACTGATAAGCTCAAAAATGTCCTGACGCAAAAGAGGTTCGCCGCCGCTAAGCACCAGCAATGGATGGCTGACTTCGCATATTTGGTCAATCAGCTTTTTGCCTTCCTCAGTGGTAAGTTCGTTTGAGAGTTTTTTGTCTGCCGCGTTAATGTAGCAGTGACCGCATTTTAGGTTGCATTCCCGAGTAACGTTCCATGACATTATCAGTGGAATGAATTTTTCAGGTTCCTGAGCCGTAGGTGAATACGCAAGTTTTAGGTAGAATTCGCAGACCCCGTCGTTTGCCATAAGCTTGGGATGCCAAAGCGTGAACGGGAAAGGCAAAACGGTGTCAAGCATGGCTTTAGCGTGGGCAAAACAGAATTTTTTGCAGAAAAGCGTCGCCACTTCACTGCTTATGCCCAAATCCTTCATAATATAGCGGTGTCCACCGTGAATCGGGCAATTCAAAAACTCCATGTGGCCATCAAGGGTTTCCGTTGCCATGGTGTAGTTGATGTAGTGGTCGCTTAGCATGACAGATTGCAGTTTTTCTCGGCGCAAGCCAACCTTCAATGTCACGTCAAGGGCGATGCTGACGGTTTCTTGACCAAACCTGTCTTTAACGTTATCCATAGCCTTCTCAACGCGGTCTACGCCGAGGCTTTCTGTCAGTTTAGCAAGAGTTAGCAATCCCTTGATTGTCTCAATCTCTTGGATAAGCCGCATTATAATTACTTGGCTTGCCCACTCGTTAAACAAGGCATCTAAAGCCGTGCTGGCTTGGGCGTTTTTGTCTGTAAGCATTTTTTCGGTTGCTTGATAGGATTTTTTAAGCTTAGAGACTAATGCTATTTTTTGTTCTGTTCCCAAACGTTGCGCAGTTAAAGAAGAATCTTCAAAATTAAAAGGCACTATGCCCTCCAACAATTCTTTAGCATCCGAAACGAAGTCGCCATAGAACCTGCCCAAATTTGACGAAATATCTGGTTGAGCAACATTAAGCGCCTCAAGGAGAATTCGCGTTTCTGACTCCATCTTTGTAACCATAGCCATATGGTAGAGCAGTGAGCCTGTCATGCCGGGTTCAGCGTTTTTGCCGCCGAATTTGCCGTTAAAAATCTGGTTTGACAAACGTTTTGCTGTTTCAAAGTCGCCTACTTCTATTGCTGCTTTAGCGTCGTTTAGTTTCTTTTTTCTTTCCTGAAGAAGAAGCGCCCATTTATGGCAGTGCCTAGCATCATATTTTGTTATTGGCAATTCCACCTTTGCAAAGTAAGGCTTGGGTTATAGTATAAAAGGTAGCGGTGCCGTTTTTGCTAAAAGATGTGTCATCTTAAAGTGCAACAAAGCATTAGATAAACTAATTAAGCCCTAAAGGGAACATAGCCAGAAGCAACAGGTGAAAAAAGTTTGGAACTTAGCTTTGACTTAATTTACGCGTTAATTGGCTTTCTGATAATGTTGGGCATGCTTGGCGGCATCGGCATTAACAAGCCTCGGGGAATGAGCGTTAAAATGTGGTGCGTGGGCTACTTGGTGGTAGCTATAGGGTTTGACATAATAGTTCTCTTCGGATTACTTAGCCAATACGCTTGGCTTAACAATTTGCTCTTGGGGCTTTCCGCAGGCGCCGCAACAGGCTTAGCCATCCACGTTATGCATCACATTAGCGAGGAAAACGAGGGCGAAGGACACAGCCACAACATGATGATGGGAATTTAGGGTTCAGGCTTCAACAAAGCATTAAACAGCACAAAATAATCCCTTAAATGACTAATAACCAAAAAGTTTTCTCTAACATACTCCTTGCCGTCAAACCCCATTTGCTTAGCCATCTCACTATTGTTTAACAAGCATAACGTGCGTTCAGCCGCCTGCTCCACCGTGTCAATTAGAAAACCGGTCTTGCCTTCCACAATTTGAAGCGGAATCCCCCCGACACGCCTAGCAACAACTGGAACCCCTTTCCAAAGAGCCTCAGTCACAGTTAATCCAAAACCCTCACGCGTTGACATCTGAAGCACCACTTGCGATGCACGTTGAAAAGCATTAACCTCATGGTCTTTAACGCCTTTCAAGTCTGTTAACAAATGAATGTCTGAATCTTCACCGGCGTGCCTAGCAGTTTTCTCAAGGTACAACCAGCCTTCAGGGTCATCCGCTGCCATACCCGCGATTAAAAGCAGTTGAGCTTGAGGAACCTGTTTCTTCACGATACGATAAACATCAATTGCCCCTGACGGGTCTTTCCACGGGTCAAAACGGGCTACTTGCGTGATTATGGGTCGATCAGGTTTAACATCATACTTATCCAATACAGCTAGAATTTCAGAGTCAGTGAGCTCACGGTTTTTTTCGCTTAACGGGTTTATTGATGGAGGTCGAATATGCAGGGTGGGCACAGTCAAGCTTGGAACAACGTATTCTTTTGAAGTGAAAATTGCAGCATCATACTTGCTTATGTATTGTTCAAGAAAATTCCAGACCGCCAAGTTGGGCGTGGACAGGTCAACGTGGCAACGCCATATCCACTTGTTTTTCTTATTGGGGTAAAACTGTATCATAGCGGCAGGTTGATTGTCATGAGCCATCACTAAGTCCGCGTCTAAAATCGTTAATTCACTATTCATACGGTTATATTCCAGATAGGTATGTTCTTCCTCTTTAGACAAAGTAATATTCGCCCCTTGCAAGGCATTATGTATCTTTTTAGTTACATTGAAGAATTCAAGTTCTCCCCGCATTACCTCCCAATGCGCTTCTAAACCAGCGTCACGCATCAACGGAACCATACTTTGCAAGATTTCTGCAACGCCTCCGCCGAAAGCGGTAGAATTTACATGTGTAATCGAGACGCCATTTAGCTGCTCGCCTAACGCTTTAACTGATGCAACCTTCTCTTCGCCGACAATAGGAGTAAAATCTTCTAAACCTATTTTCCTTGAAAGTTCAACCCGTAACATAGTAATCAGAACCAAAGCTTTGCCCTTAAAAGTTGGACAAAATAATTATTAGTTGCCAGCAATAATAATGTTGTTAGAGTTTTAACGGTTAGCAAGACACGTTTGATTTAGTCATCGATAATTCTTAGCGTATACTTTCAGTTTTCCGTTAAATTTGATAGTAATAAGGGTTTAATTATGCATGTAGAAGCTACTTATCACAATAACAGTTGCGAATTCACAGTTTGGGCTCCAAACCATAAAAGCGTCCAGCTAACGCTTGAAAACGCTAAACGCACAATACCTTTGAAAAAAATCGAAAAGGGATACTGGACCTCGACAGTGGAGGGCGTTAAACCAAGCGAAACTTACAGGTATCAACTAGATTCTCAGACGCCTAAACCTGACCCCGCTTCACATTTTCAGCCAAACGGAGTTTTTGGACCTTCAATGGTTGTTGACCATGAAGCGTTCAACTGGACCGACACGGACTGGCGGGGCTTAGAGCTTAAGGATTTAATTTTTTATGAACTGCACGTGGGCACGTTTACGCCTGAAGGCACCTTCAAAGCAATGCTTGAGAGAATCAAAGAGTTAGCGGATTTTGGCATCAACTCAATTGAATTAATGCCTGTCAGCCAGTTTTCAGGGCAGCGAGGTTGGGGTTACGACGGCGTTTTCCCTTTTGCAGTCCACAACAGTTACGGAACACCGGAGAACCTTAAAATGCTGGTTAACGAGTGCCACAGGCAGGGTGTTGCGGTTTTTGTAGACACGGTTTACAACCACATTGGCCCTGAAGGAAACTGCCTAAACGATTATGCACCCTACTTTGTTAGCAGTCGCATGACCACTTGGGGGCCTACATTAAACTTGGACGAGGCATTAAGCGGTGGCGTGCGGAACTATTTTTTGGAAAACACACTACACTGGTTTAGGGATTACCATCTTGACGGTTTACGCCTTGACTCAATTTTATGGATGCATGATAGCAGCCCCAGACATTTCTTGCAGGAGCTAAACCAAACCGTCCAAGCCCACGCTGAAGAAACAAGCCGAAGGCTCTATATGATTGCTGAAACCGGCTTCAACGAGCCCCAAGTTTTAACGCCTGCAGAGCAGGGCGGCTGGGGGTTTAACGGGCAATGGCTGGATGATTTTCAACACTCGCTTTTCTCCCAACTCACAGGCGAAAGCAAGAGCTATTACAGGAACTTCACCGAACTTGAGCATTTTACCGCCACTTTAACCGACTCTTACGTGTATGTTGGCAAAGACCAAGCGTTTAGACGCCCCCGACCCAAGGAATCTTACAGGTGGATTCCAGCATGGCAACTGGTGGTTTTCTGTCAAAACCATGATCAAGTGGGGAATAGGCTGTTAGGCGACAGGTTAACAACGCTGGCGGGTTTAGAAGCAGCTAAAGTGGCGGCGGGGTTAGTGCTGCTATCACCTTATGTTCCATTGCTTTTCATGGGTGAAGAGTACGGGGAAACAGCGCCTTTCATGTTTTTCAGCAACTATTCAGGCAAAGAGTTAGCCGACGCCATCCGTGAAGGCAGACGTAAAGAGTTTGCAGAGTTTAACTGGCAAGGCGAAGTTCCAGACCCTCAAAGCATCGAGAGCTTTAACAAGTCAAAAATTGATTGGCAACGCCGCTATACAGACGAAGGCAAAAAAATCGCTGCCTACTACAAGGCGCTGATTCAGTTAAGAAAAAAAGTGCCCACCTTCCAAGCAACTGAAAAAAGAAATTTAAAGTCGATTCAGAACCAGCAGGGCAAAGTGTTGTTTATCGAAAAAAGTAGAGGCGAATCAAAAGCAGCATTGCTGGCAAATTTAGGCAAAGAGAAACAGCACTTTGAGTTTCAAACTGGAGAATCTTATGTCAAAGTGCTTGATTCAACGGATGCTTTGTGGGGTGGAAAAGGGGCAGATTTACCTGCAAAGTTTGAGCCCAGCGGAGTCATGCCTGGTTCTTGTTTAGCGGTTTATCTTGAGGCGGAGGTGTCGGCTTGACGGAGCAGTTCATTTGTATACATGGACATTTTTATCAGCCGCCACGCGAAAATCCATGGCTTGAAGAAGTCGAATACCAAGAGTCCGCAGCGCCATATCATGACTGGAACGAACGCATAACCGCTGAATGCTACGCGCCAAACGCTGTCTCACGCATAATGGACCCGTCCTGGCGAATAATCGGGTTAATCAACAACTACTCAAAAATAAGCTTCAACTTTGGCCCGACCCTGCTTTACTGGCTTGAACGACATAATCCAGCAGTTTATGAATCAATTCTAAACGCTGACAAAGAAAGCCTAACCAGCTTTTCCAGTCACGGTTCCGCCATTGCACAGGTTTACAATCACATGATTATGCCTCTAGCGAGTAGGCGTGATAAGGAAACACAGGTTAAGTGGGCAATCAGGGATTTTGAAGTGCGGTTTGGAAGGTTTCCTGAGGGCATGTGGCTGCCTGAAACAGCGGTGGATACGGAAACGTTGGAGGTTTTGGCTGAAAACAAAATTCGATTCACTATACTGTCCCCGCATCAAGCGGCTAGGTTCCGTAAAATCGGTGACGAAGAATGGACAGAAACGCCTGAGGGCAAAATTGACCCCAGAAACGTTTACTTATGCAATTTGCCGTCGGGCAATAGGCTTTGCTTGTTCTTTTTTGATAAACGCACTGCAAGTGACATAGCCTTTGGGAACTTGCTGGAGAGCGGTGAGGCTTTTGCTAAGAGACTCGCTGATGCATTTAGCGACCAAAACAGCGAGGAACTGTTGGAGAGTGTAGCTAGCGACGGCGAATTGTATGGGCATCATCACCCACATGGCGACATGACTTTAGCCTATTGCCTCTATTATATTGAGGCAAAAAAGCTGGCGCAAATCGCCAACTACGCACAGTACCTCGAGTATCATCAGCCAGAGTTTGAGGTTGAAATTGTAGAAAACACTTCATGGAGCTGCACACACGGGGTGGAACGTTGGCGAAGCGACTGTGGCTGCAACACAGGGCTAAAGCCAGGCTGGAACCAAGCATGGCGTAAACCATTACGGGAAGCGATGGATTGGCTAAGAGACCAACTCTCAGAAAAGTATGAGAAAGCAACAAAAGAGTACCTCAAAGACCCTTGGAGCGCCCGCAACAACTACATTAACGTTATACTGGATAGGTCGCCTGAAAGTATTCAAGAGTTTTTGGCAGCCGAAGCTAAACGGGAGCTAAACCAGGAAGAAAAACGCCGTGTGATTAAGCTGTTGGAGATGCAACGTCACTCTATGCTAATTTTTACGAGTTGCGGCTGGTTCTTTGACGAAATCTCAGGCATTGAAACCGTGCAGGTAATTATGTATGCAGCTAGAGCCATGCAGTTAGCCCACGAAGTCTTAGGCTTAGAACTTGAAGAGGGGTTCGTAAAAAAACTCTCTGCGGCGCCAAGCAATATACTCGAATTCCAGAACGGCGCAAAAATCTACAAAACCTTTGTTAAACCCGCAGTTGTGGATTTCGCCAAAATCAGCGCACAAAACACCATCATAGCGCTTTTCGCTCAAGACTTAAGTTCTAAAAAGCTGACGCCTCAAATGCCCAACTGCTACTTCCGAGTAACACAAAACGATGTTGAGCGGCGAGACGACGGCAAATTTCGCTTAATAATAAACTACTCCACCGTCTACTCTGGAATAACACTAGACGAGCAAACGTTTGGTTGCGCAGCCATCTGGCTGGGAGACCACAATGTTTTCTGCGGCACAATGCCTGACATGCCACAAGACGCTTTCAACGCGATGCGCTCCGAAGTGCTGGGAAGCTTTGAGAAGGGGCAGATTAACGAAATCATCGTGTCACTATCCAAATTTTTTGGGCAAAACACGTACTCGTTAAAAGACATGTTCAAAGACGACCAACGCTACATTCTCGATTTTATTGTTGAGGGAGGCTTAAAGAAAGCTAGAGAACTCTATGACATAATTTACCGGGACAATTCGGCGATGCTGCGGTTTATGAAGGAAAACAGGATTCCCTCGCCTCAACCGTTCAGGGCGGCTGCTGAAATTATTTTGGAAAATGAGATTGAGCAGGCATTAACTAGCGAACAGGTAGATTTGGAGCGGCTTCAAAAACTGATTGAAAATTCAAGAAGCTTTTCGGTTAATTTAAACTCTGAATTGTTAGCTTATCAAGCAAGTGAAAGAATAGCAAAAGAATTTAGTGAATTATTTAAAAATCCCCAAGACACCGAGAAAATCAAGAACACCGCTAAACTGATTGAAACTATCATGCAGCTTCCAATTGGCTTGAATTTGTGGCAGTCACAAAACGTCGCCTTCAAAATCGCTGAAACCCATCTTTTACAGATGAAGCAACGCCAAGATGAA
>CAYMLF010000090.1:0-8207 GCA_964391275.1 uncultured Candidatus Bathyarchaeia archaeon | reverse complement strand
GGTGCAGGGGGTGGGATTTGAACCCACGAACCTCTAGAGGATAGGCTCCTGAAGCATGCGCGACGCTTTTTGGAAAAGCGGCTCTACGCCTTTGACCATGCTCGGCGACCCCTGCACACGTTGAAATTAAGTTATTGTCAACAAAATAACTCTTACTGATAAATACATTACCGACGCAAACATCGCGTAAGCGCATATTTCTTTATTCTTCTAGTATTTTCAGGGCCTCTTGCATTTGCTGTTCGTTTATGCCTTGGTATTCCATGATTTTAGTAAGCGATGGTTTAACTTCTGCCTTTGCAGCTTCCTTCTCGCTTATTTCACGTGACTCTTCTGTGCGTGGAGGCTCTCTTTCATATTCAACTGCTGCCCTATCTTTAGCATGAACCTTTGCTGGTTGCTGCCCAAGCAAATCTATACTCTGCATCGTTAACTTGGTCATTTGCTTGGTCCATTCTAAAATTTGTTTACTTAATTCTTCGCTTTGAAGTGGAATACTTAGGAGCGCTTGAAGCTGGGTAAAAGACATGATATGCATCAGTCGTATTCGTAGGCACATTTCTTTTAGTGGCGATTCCTTATCCAGTTCGGAGGCTTGGCGGCAAAGCAGGTATTGATTGTTATCCATTGCCATCATGATAGGTGGGACAGAGTTGATTTCTTTGATTTTATTTGAAAAATTGCCTATGTCAACTTTGAAGTTGCCTATACCTATGTTTGCGCCTGTAATGGTTAGTTCTTGACCAGTGTATTTTACAAGACGTTCGCAACAGTTTCCTTTGAGTTTTTTGGCGACATCAGATAAACTTATCATTTAGTACCCTTGATACAACTTTTAGTGTTTGTTAGATATAAAGCTACCAAGCGCCCGTGTCCGCGTCCGCCGTGAAAAATGAGAAGGCAGATTAACTAAAAAAACAATAGTACAGTAGGGATTTTTGTGGACGAGTTTCTAATTGGACTGCTTAGAGCCTTCATTGCTTTGTTTATAGTCGTTGACCCATTCGGCAACATCCCTATATTTGTAAGTTTAACCGAGAAACTGCCGGTCAAAAATGAGCGAAAAGTCTACAACACTGCAATTCTTGTAGGTTTCATTTTGCTTTTAATTTTCGCTTTCACGGGTTTAGAAATTTTCAACTTGTTTGGCATTACAATTTCAAGCTTTGAAATCGCAGGCGGCATTTTACTATTGATTATATCGATTCGGATTCTTGTGTCTGGCGGGTTTCATGAAACCGCGGAGTCCCCTGAAAGCATAGGTGCTGTTCCCATTGCGATGCCACTGCTGGTTGGGCCAGGCGCTATCACAACGACGATATTGAATCTGCAATCCTTTGGAGTTATTGTTGCGGTACTATCAGTTTCTATCGTGCTTACGGTTACGTGGGTGATTCTTAGATTTATCGATAGGATTTACCGTTATTTGGGCAAAACAGGTGCTATGGTTATTGCCCGTGTAATGTCACTACTTATCGCTGCCTTAGCGGTGCAGTACATTGTTAACGGATTAACCACGATTTTTGCCTAGCAAGCAATGAAGGCGGTTTTATGTCTAAATCCGGAATATGATTGTTTTAAATCAACTGTTTACTTGAGAATCAACTTTATATTACTCAATATGGCTATTGAACAGGTTTCACTACCCCGTTTCATTGCACTATTGAGGAGAAAACGAATGAAACAAAACCCAAAAATTCTAATTATCGACGATGACCAAGCACTGCACAGGGTCTTTACGCGTATCTTGCAGAAGCAAGGATATAGTGTTGATACAGCTGAGACAGGCAATGAGGCTCTGGAGAAGATTCGCAGCGGCGTTTTTGATGTGGCGTTGATTGATATGAAACTGCCTGATATTAATGGGCTGGATTTGCTGCCTATTTTGCAGAGGGATGCGCCTTCAATGGTGAAAATAATGATTACGGGTTACTCGTATTCTGAGGGCAGGAGCGGGGCTTTGCGGCTTGGTGCTGACGAGTACTTTAAAAAACCCATCTCGCCGCCTGTGCTCCTTCAAGCTATTAAGGAAAAGCTTGAGGATAAAAACAAAGCTGCAAACTAAAGTGACCCCCAAAACTGCTTTAAGTGCGCATTGGTCTGCGGCAACTGCACAGATAACCAGTCAAAGTATCATCAAGCAAACACCGACACAAGTATCCTTCAAACAAATATTGGCTGTGACAAAAGTTTTCCTTACAAACGCCTAGACTATAAATAAGGGGGCTATAGATTTTTAGAAGCACTAGTATTCTGCAACAAAAATTTCAGGCGTAACCAGCTTGTGTTGATGGGTAAGTATAATATCTGGTTTTTTTGTTCAAACAATAGATGAATTATGCACAAACCTGTTCCGCCACATATTCCCCACAAAAAAGTGCTAATGGGCGTCTTTGCGGTTTTACTTGTCGGCATGATAATATTTACGGTTTACCTGCAGACGCTTCCCAGACAACTGTATCCATCAGAAGTCACTGAATACGAAGGCGAGAACCTCTCCTCAATCAGCAATTTCCGGGAAAACTCGATTGCTGGACCCCAATACGTCGACAACTCAACGTATCGTCTCAAGGTTACTGGACTTGTTAATAGAACCCTTGAATTCACATACAGTCAAGTTCTGGAAAGCTTCCAGAAATACCAGAAAGTGGTTACGCTGCATTGCGTTGAAGGCTGGTCAGTTAAGATTCTTTGGGAAGGCTTCTTAATTGAGGATTTGCTAAACCAAGCAGGCGTTGACCCAAATGCGACGACAGTGATTTTCCATGCATACGATGGCTACTCAACTGCTCTTCCACTGGATTACCTTACAAGCAAAGACATCTTGATTGCCTACAAAATGAACGATGTGACCCTGCCGCCTGAACGAGGTTTCCCGTTCGAGCTTGTTGCTGAAAGCCAGTTTGGTTACAAATGGATTAAATGGTTAACAGAGATCGAGGTTTCAGATGATTCAAGCTACTTGGGGTACTGGGAAAAACGTGGGTTCCCAAACAACGCAACCATTTCTAGGCCTTAAGGCTTATGAAAGCTTAAAAGAGTTTGAATTGAACATTCCTTAAGGCTGCTAGTCTTGAATCAACCAAAAAAACCCTTCAAAGTCAACAAGATACTTGTGCTGCTTGTGCTGGGCTTAGCATCCTTCATCGTTTACTTTCTAATGTTTGTTGATTCGGCAAGCTTTATTGAAGTAATTTCTCAGACAAACCTTGCAGTTTACGCCTTCGCTTTTGCGGCTTACTTTGTCGGCATTTTCTGCTCTTCAATAGTTTGGCATAGCCTGCTAAATAACTTGGCGATAAAAACAACCCTCAAAGCCTCGTTTCTGTTCACGTGGGTTGGCTTGTTTTTTGACGCAACCATTCCCCAGCTTGGATTATCAGGGGATTTAGCGAGAACTTATCTTTTCAGTAAAGCTTCAAACGAGAGTGCAGGCAGAATTGGCGCTTCAGTGATTGGGCAAAAACTAATGGTTATAACCGTAACGGTAGTGACTTTTAGCGCTGGCTTAATCTTGGTACTGCTAAACTATGTAATGTCTACGTTGACGACGGTTTTGGTGTTGACGTTTTTGGCGCTCTCGATTCTTTCCTTATTCATCATTTATTACGTCAGCGTTAGACCAAAAGCCACTGATGCACTCCTACGGTTAATTGTGAAGATAGCGCGTGTTTTCCGAAAAAACTGGAACCCTGAAGGCTTTGTTTTAAATGCTACAGAAACTTTGGGCAGGTTTCATGAAGGCATACAACTGTTAAAAGCCAAACCTAAAGCGCTGGTTCAACCCGCTGTTTTCTCTGTTTTCAGCTGGATGCTTGATATCGGCGTGATGTTTCTGGTCTTCACGGCTTTAGGCTACCCTGTCCCAGTGGACAAAGTCTTAATCGTTTACACTTTAACAGGGACTTTGCAGGCGGTTGGCTTAGCCATTTTTGGAATAAACGAGATTATCATGATTGAAAGCTTTAAGGCGTTAGGAATCCTGCCGGTGCTTAGCATTTCGGTGACGCTGCTCACACGAGCGGTTACGCTTTGGTTCCGTTTAATAGTGGCTTATGGCGCTTTTCAATGGACTGGAATAAAATTGATTAGACAAAAAGACACCAGCGCTTTAACGGTTTAATGTTCAAGCAGCCGATTTTGGGCTTGTATATTAAGGTTTTAGGAAAGATTTTAATGCAAATTTCATAATCTATTAGGTGAGGAAAAAGGAATGCCCACAGCGTTTGTATTAATCAACACGGAAATTGGCTCTGAATCAGACGTACTAAAAGAATTGAAAACTGTTGAGGGCGTTGAGGAAGCGTCTGCTGTCTATGGCGTCTATGATATTGTAGCAAGAGTTAAAGCAGATACGATGGATAGGCTTAAAGAAATTGTTACATGGCGTATTCGACGGCTTGATAAAGTACGGTCAACTTTGACAATGATTGTTGTTGAAGACCGCTAAAACTGCTCACTATTATTTTCTTTTCTTTTAAGCAATCAAACTGGCGATGTTATTTCTTAAAGTTACGCACACAGCCATAAAATATGGTTTTAAACACTTCTCGTTTATGGAAACCCTGTACAAATGCCCTTGGTGCGGTTGCAGTTTTGAAAACGGTAAAGACCTGCATTTGCACGCTAAAGAGCACTATGTTAAGCAAGCCCAAAAGGGCAGAAAGCCTCAACGTCAAGAGTCACTTTTGAAGTTCTCTTACTAACTTGGCAACCTGCTCTATCACGTATGCATTTATTTTTTGCCCCTTCTCTGCCGTTGCAGCAGTTGGGTCGCCGTGGACTCCGCCTGGGAAATACCGCTCAGGATGCAAAACGACTTCGAACCGCGGCAGTTCATATTTGCCCTTTGCGCCTTTAGATTTTAAAAGGTCTGGTCTTATCGCCATTACCCGTGAAGTTTCAACCGCGCCCGCATGCCCATCATTAGGCGGCGCAAGCTGAGCCGCTAGTTCTTCAGCGAAATCGTAATCTGACAAAACCATAATCCTTGTGCGCTGTTTGCCGTTTTCTTCGCCGTTTTGACGCACGACATCTTGTGCTGCAAGCCTAAGCGCAACCATGTGGGTGGAGCCTGCGTGACCGCTAAGCACGATGATTCGGGTAAAACCGTTCCGTGACAGTTCACAGAGAACGTCCTTAGCTACGCTGTAGAGCGTGTTGAATTGAATGGTTAAGCTTCCAGCGAAGTTGCGTCCAGCGTTCAAGATGCCGTATCGAAAAGGCGGCGCCACTAAACAGCCAGTTTGCTTAGCAACTTCCAGCGCCACGTATTCGGGTTGTACGCTGTCAGTGCAAAGCGGCAGGTGCACGCCGTGTTCTTCAACGCTGCCCACTGGAAAAATCACGACTTTGCCCTGTCTTGCGGCGTCTGCTGCTTGTGTAGTGCTTAACTCGTCGAACCACAAGGTCTGTTTTTCTTTGTTTTGTTTTGTCATAAGCTAAAATCTGCGGATGCCTAATTAGAGTCTTACGGAACCTCACGGTCGCATCAATTAATTAGCGTTTTTAATTCTGCAAGAATTTCCGAGTCTGCCTTCTCCAAAAAATAAGTTAAACGCAATCCGTCAGAGGCTACTTGAACGACGCCTTCCTTTCTGAGTCGACGCATCTGCCACGTTAACCCTTGCGAAGTAATCGACAACTCTGATGCCAACTCGCCGTGACCAACCGTCCCCCCGCACTTCAGCGCGTTTAGGATTGCCCCGCTGGTTTTATGCCGAAGTAATGAGATGAGCTGCATTTTGCGTGGCGTGTACTTTTTTGCTTCAAAGTAGCGTTGCATTTTCCCATCCGAATACATCGTAACTAAGCCTGCGCTGACCAGTACGGCTAAATGGTACTGAACGACCCCAATGGATAATGCTAAATTGTCGCAGATGCCCCTGAAATGCACGCCTGGCGTGTCTTGGATGAGGCTGAAGATTTCTGCGCGTGTGGACTGGTTTAGGCAGCTTGCGCGGTCTTGGAAGCTGATGCCCAGGATAAGCGGTGTTGATAGGACGAATTGTTGGGTGGTGTCTGGCTGTGCAAAGGGCGGGTAGAGGTTTTCTCCTTGAACTGTAACAGTGAAGAGTGAGAAGAACAAAATAACCACTGCAATCAGTACTGTTACTGTGGCAACATTCTGTTTCTCCAAAGCCGTTCCCAGCAACTTTATTGTGAATTCACCTATTTATCGTCATTTGTAAGGGGTTGTACTAAAACGGGTAAACACGTGTACCAAAACGCCTATTTTAAGGCACAAATTCTTAATTGCGCTGAAGATTGAGGCGTAAAAATTTGCAGGAACAAAAAAGGAAACGCAAAAAGAAATTCCAAGAACAAACCGAACTGGTGGATGAGCAAATCAGCGATTCAGGCCAAGAATTGGTTGATGAGCTTGAGAAGCTTGCAGGCGAGAAAAAATACGTTGAGATGCCAATCTGCCCAAAGTGCAAAAGCCCAAAAGTCAAGCGCACAGACACGCAGAGCGGGGACATGTTTGGTCACATGGGGATTACTCCGCCCAAATACGAGTGCAAAGAATGCGGCTGGACCACGCAGGTTGTTCTTAAAGCCACAAACAAGCCCTTGACTGTGAAGGAAGTTGAGCATATCTTGGAAGCCAACGAGGAAACAGAAAAGTAGACCTGCAAACAGCATCAACTCTGCCCTCAGAAACCATTTTCCTTATACATTTTTTAATGGCTAAGATATCTCAACTAATGCATTAACTACTGGGAGACTGCAAACTGAAAAAACGCTTAACAATTATCATTACAACTCTCTTAATTACTATATTGGCGTTCTCGATTGTTTATCATTCCTTAAGCAGTCAAGCGCCAATGCAGACGTTTGTCGGTGTAGCCTTCTGAGGAGACACCGTTGAGGAGGCGAAACTGTTAATTGACCGCGTCAAGGGCTACACGAACCTTTTCATTTTGCAGTCAGGTCCAATCAGCACAGACGAGAACGTGACAACACAAATATGTGATTACGCAACAGACTCTGGCTTGAACATTATTGTTTATTTTGGCGATTTAGACCCAAGAATTCTTCGGGCTAAGGGTCTAGAGTGGAGGGCATCTTGGTCGAGCGCTGCAAAAGAACGGTATGGCGAACGGTTCTTGGGAATTTACTATTATGATGAGCGTGGCGGAATCTACTTGGATACCGATAAAGAAGCTACCAATTGGCGCATACCCAAAAACGCCACGTATAGTTGGGTTGCAGCATCATTTGTCAAAGGTTTCCTCAGAGAGGGCGGAACGGTTTTTTTGAAAAACCAAAGCATCCCCATCTTTGCCTCCGATTATGCGCTGTACTGGTTTGATTACCTCTCAGGCTACGACGTAATGCTGGCGCAGGTTGGCTGGAACCACAGCTTGACCCAAGACATCGCCTTAATCCGTGGAGCCGCGCGGATGCAAAACAAGGATTGGGGTGCAATAATCACTTGGAAGTACAATGGTACACCGTATCTTGACAGTGGTGAAGCGATTTACCAGCAAATGCTAACCAGTTACAGGGCAGGAGCAAAATACATAACAATTTTCAATTATCCGTATGCAGACGGAAACCCTTATGGGACGATGACGGATGAGCATTTTTTGGCGCTTGAACGGCTATGGAATACAATCAAGCAGGGCGAAGCCACCGTGGATTTCAAAGCGGATTCTGTTCTGGTTCTGCCCAAGGATTACGGGTTTGGCATGCGTCATCCTCAAGACAACATTTGGGGTTTTTGGGGACCAGACGCTGATACACCGCAGATTTGGAATATTACTCAAACGCTACTGGCGCAGTATGGCTACACCTTGGACATAGTCTATGACGACCCCAACTACCCCTTGCAAAATAAGTACGATAACGTGTATTTTTGGAAGGGCACTTACTGATTTTAAATTTTTTTAGCGTTGAAGGCACAATAGGTTTTTTATTATTTCCTGTTTACCTAATTAGCAGGGGATACTAATTGACAAGCGAGTTTACCAGACGCCTTAGCTTTTAGGTCTTGATGAACAAACAAAAAAGAAGCTGGCTGATTTGATTGCGGAGGCTGGAGCGGAATTTCCCTGTTTAGTTCAAAGCCTAATCCAGTCAGCGGCAGTTTAATAAGGGTTAAATAGGTCGCCTACTGACCTTTGCTAGAGGAAGGCTGATTATTTTTGAGTTTAACAAAAAACAGGAAGGGACTAAGCACTCTATTAATCGTGTTAATTGTC
>CAYMLF010000089.1:0-8290 GCA_964391275.1 uncultured Candidatus Bathyarchaeia archaeon | reverse complement strand
GCTCATAGATTTCTTTGACTTGCTCGATAGTGCTGGCTTGCTGTGGCGACTTGTCGTCTCTTATGCGGGTGATTCGGGCAAAACGCAGCGCCATTTGGCTTTGGTATTTTGGGCTTTGCTGGATTTCGTTGTAGGCAACCTCCACAACGACCTTGGGCACGACCACGACGCGATGACCTTCATGGCTTACGGCAAGCTCTTTTAGCCTCTTGGTTAACTCAACGATTTCAGCATCTGTTAAGCCTTTGAAGGTTTTGCCCACATCCAAAAACCCACCCGATTCCGCATCACGAGCGGCAAGGTAATAGTCCGATAACCAGCCCTTGCGTCTTCCATACCCGTATTCAGCGGCGGTAATCACCAAATCCAAAGGCTCCAAAACAGGCTTAATCTTCAGCCAGCGCTTACCCCGACGACCGGGCAAATATGGGCTGTCAATTTTTTTAGCCATCAAACCTTCATGCCCAGCCTTGAGCGCTTCTTGAAGGAACTCTTGCGCACAGGTTGATTGGTCAGTGACGATTTGCTGGCTTAACGGTATTGCCCCTGCGGTTTCCGCGAGGATTTGCCTGCGTTTAAGATAGATTTTTGTGATTAGGCTTTCCCCGTTAAGGTACAGAATATCGAATAGGATGAGGGTTAAGGGGATTTTTTCGGCAACACCGCCGATGCCGCGGATTCGTTTAAAGCGGCGCATCAAATGCTGAAAAGCAATCGGGCAGCCAGAGGCGTCAAGCGAAATCACTTCACCCTCAACAATGGCTGACTGAGCCGAAACGTTCCGTTTTACCGCCTCCACCACTTCAGGCAGACTGCTGGTTACGTCGGTTAATCGACGACTAAAAACGCGAACTTGCCCATTCTGCAGGTGAATCTGCACTCTGGCGCCGTCATACTTGTACTCCAACGCTGATGCGCCACCCTGCTCCAAAAGCGCTTCCTCCACGGTGTCGGCGGTTTGGGCAAGCATCAACTGCACAGGACGAAAAACTTGAAACCCAACCGTTTCCAAAGCTTCAACGCCCTTGGATTTGAGGGTGACTGCGACTTCGCCGATGTCGCCCAACACCATGCTGGCATGCTGCACTTTGGCTAAGGGCACCTTGAAGGCTTTGGCAACAGCTTGCTCCATCAAACCCTCATGCAGCCCAGTGCGCATTTCGCCAGTAAACACTTTGACGAGGTACTTGGTTTCAACTGGCGTAGCTTGGCTCAGCAATGCTGTGATTAGGCGTTCTTTGCGTTCGCGTGAGCCCAAACCGCTTGTTTGCGCGATGGCTTCAAGCGTTCGCCGAACTTCCAGAACCGTGAGTGGCTGCTGCAGAAGCTGGGTTTGTCTTTTGGCTCTGGTTTGCTCGAGGACGGTTTTGGTTGCTGAGCCAATGTCGCCTGTGCCCTCCATAGCCCTCTGAAAAAGAGTCCAGTCAAAGCTGGATACGCGCTGCAGTATGCGAACGATTGTGGACCAGCTTACGTCGAGGGTTTTTTGGCTGTGTTTGGGGAAGGCTCGGGCAGTCATCATGGTGATTGCAGGCTCCAACTCGCTGGCGCCGAGCGTTTTTAGGTAGTCTGCGGTTAAGTCTATGATTTCTAAGCGTTTTTTTGTCGCTTCAACCTTTTCCAGCAGTTTGCTGAGAGATTGGAATGATGCAGGCATAATTACACGAAAAGTGGTTTGCTAGAACTAGCGTTTTGGCTTATTTAATTGATTTCTCTGCTGCTTGTAGCTGTTGCACAACCAGCCTGCAAACTATTATTCCAGCAGATTACAAAACGCTTTGTTCGACTCAAAGCTTTGGTTGTGGTTGTGCTAAGGCGTTTTTCCCCACAACATCTCAAAAAACACAGAAAAGAAGAAATTAGGGTTTAAGAAAACACCGAAAACGATTGCTCATCACTAGCCGCGCTTTGCTGATTCAGCTTATCACTAACTTCCTTAATCTTCTTGCTGATCTCCTCAGCCGCGCCAGTGTTTCCCAACGCCTTCTGACCGTCACGCGCCTGCTCAAGCGCACTCAAACCGTACCGGTCAAACCCCTTGCTTAAAGAAACATCCGCGGATTTAGTGAAAAACTCTACTCCCTTCTGGAATTCTTTAAGGTTGAAGCTGCATTCGCCAGCTTTATAATTCATTTCTGCAGCGCCAAAAAAGTTTTGTCCTTTATAGTAGAGTTCAGCCGCTTTCTCGAATAGCTCTCGAGCTTGGGCGTAACTGCTTCCTTCCATTAAAGCGTTTGCGTCTTTATGCATTTTAATTGGGTCTTCTTTTACACTCATAATCATCAACTGCAAATAGTTTGCAGAAACATACATTTAGAACTTTCCCTAAAAGAAGAACGGTCAAGCACTAAATTATCATGCAATTTATTTAGCGATTGCGTACTTATATGTGAGGCTACAAAAATAATACGCGCTTATAAAATCATAACACTGTGATGTCTGATGAGTAAAACCTCCAGCCCAAAAATGTTTAACACCCCAGCGGTCTTCCAAATCGCAGCTACAGCAATATTAACAGCCTTAGTTGCAGTTGCCACCATCCTCTTTGTGTTTCCTATTCCGGCAACAAGTGGATACTTCAATTTTGGGGAAATAATAATCTACGTTGCAGCCCTGACTTTTGGTCCATTAACAGGCGCTTTGTCAGGAGGGACAGGAGCAATGCTTGCAGATATTTACTTAGGCTTCGGAGTATTTGCACCAGGAACCTTAGTAATTAAAGGTACAGAAGGATTAATCGTTGGCTTTCTAAACAAGAAACTAAGAAAACACATTCAAAACCTTACTCTTTGCGCTGTCATCTCAGTCTCAGTTGGCGGATCAGTAATGGTTACAGGCTACTTTCTTTACGAGCTTCTTATTGGCTACGGGTTTGGTGGTGCTTTAACAGAAGTCCCCTTCAACGTTATCCAGATGCTTGTAGGAATGATAGCAGCAGTCCCCATCATGCATGCGATTTATCGTTTTTTCCCACAACTTAAAAGCCACCTCTAACAGATGAATACGTATGAAGTTGCCGCCTGGAAAAATCCCCATAGACATCCTCCAAAACACCGTCTTCAAACACTTGGGAGCCAACCGCAAAGAAGTCACCCTTGGACCAGCCACAGGCGTAGACGGCGCAATCCTTGAAATCGGCGGCAAATCCGTCATAGTCTCCATGGACCCCATCACAGGCGCGGTGGAACGCATCGGCTGGGAAGCCATCAACATAAACGCCAACGACGTCGCCACCTTCGGGGTTGAACCAGCCTTTTTCTTCTCCTGCATTATGCTGCCAGAAAACGCTGACAGCCAAATCGTTGAAGCCATAAGCGCTCAGATGGGAGATGCAGCAAAAGAACTCGGAATAGCCATCGTAGGTGGACATTGTGAATCCACGCCTGGCTTGACTTACCCAATTGTGGTGGGCTGCATTATGGGGTTAACCGAGAAGGGCAAGTACGTCACCACCGCAGGCGCAAAAGCAGGCGACAAATTAATCCTAACTAAAAGCGCTGGAATAGAGGGCACCGCAATCCTCGCGTCAGACCGACAAACAGAGCTTTCAAAAGTTCTGCATCCATCAGTAATTGAAAGCGCAAAAGCGTTTTTCAGCCAAATCAGCGTCGTCAAAGATGCCTTAACCGCTTACCACGCTGGCGGAGTGCATGCGATGCATGACCCAACCGAAGGCGGAATCTTAAACGGCGTTCACGAAATGGTGGACGGGGCAAACTTGGGCGTTAAGGTTTTTGAAGATAAAATTGTTGTTGAACCTGAAACGGCTAAAATCTGCCGATACTTCGAAATCGACCCTCTGCAACTTATTAGCTCAGGCGCACTGCTGATTGCTGCCCAAGCCGAATCAACAGACAAAATCATCGCTGCCTTGCAGGAGCAGCATATTTACGCTTCAGTTATTGGTGAATTCAGCGTTAACCCAAACAAGCGTATTCTTGAAATGAAGGATGGCAGTGTACAGATGCTGCCCAGACCAGTTTCTGACCAGCTATGGGCTGCCTTATCGCGTTAAACCGCCAAACCCGCTAAGAGGTACCTGCAAAAACCAGTAAAACATGAACACTGGATAAAACAGTGCATACTTGAACATGTGCGAGTAAAGCAGTCCGCATTTGAACTCGACAACTGCTTGGTCTACTGCGTTTTGGGGACTCCAGTTCGTAGGCGGCTTATAATGCAGGCAGTAAACCGTGTTGCCCACGACTGTTTTGAAGCCTTTTTTCTGTATGAAATTCATTATGTAGGCGTCTTCGTAAGCGTGAAGCTCATCGGGGATACGGATGCCTTCAATGGCGCTTTTACGTATTAACGTATCGTGGGTGCCGCCTCGGAGGCTGAAGCCTTGCCGTGCAATCATGCCCTCAAGCAGCAAAAACCATTTTTGTTTAACGTTAGGAATCACGTCAATGTTTAATCCCCAAACCGCGCCGACACCACTAGTCATGTCCATTTGGGCTTTTTTGAACCAGTCCCTGCAGAGAACAACATCGCTATCGATAAAGGCGAAGTATTCGGTAGAGACTTTGCTTATGCCTATTTCTCGTGCTTTTGCTCGGGTGCCCTGCGTTTGTAAAATCTTGATGTTACCATGTTTTCTCTGGAAACCTTCAAGGATGTCTATTGTGCGGTCAGTGGAGTATCCGTCAACCACAATCAGCTTGTTAACGGGCACATTGCTGTAAATTGACGTTAAGCATTTAGATAACAGGTGCTGGCTGTTTTTTGTTAGTAAGACAACGTCAATTTGCAATCTTATGCCCTCACATGCAACTCTAGCTTAGAGTCTATACAGAAGCTGCAAATAAGAAGTTATTTCCAAATTTTCAACTAAGCATTTTTGTTTCCATTAAACAATTGATAAATCGAGTAAGCAGTATAGAAGCCGTATGCAAACAGAAGTTTACTAATCAACCGTGGACTGCCTAGGCGCAACGCTTCAGCGACTAAGCCTAAGCTGCCCTTTAACGTCCAAACTGATTCTGGTCGGTAATGGATGCAGAAAGGGTCATAGCAGGCAACCACTTTGTAGCCCTTGCTTTCTATCCAGTCTTTGATGAAGGCATCTTCGAACACGTGCAGTTCGTTTGGTATTTGGATGTCTTTTACGGTTGCTGTACGAATAAGCGTGTCATGTGTGCCTCCTCTGACTTCAAAGATTTTTCGAGTGATAACCAAAAACAGCCTTAGCATTGCAGGGTTTTTTATGGTTGACCAAACTTCTGTGCCCCACACTGCACCAACCTTTGAATCAACAAATTTAAGCGCTTTATTGTACCAGTCATTGCATAAGACAACGTCGCTATCAATGAAAATGAACCAGTCGGTTTTTACGTTTTCAATGCCTTTCTGTCTAGCTGACGCACGTGTACCTTGGTCAAAGACCACTTTTACGTTACCGTATTTCTTATTGAATTTCTCTAGAATTGACAGAGTGCCGTCAGTAGAGTATCCGTCAACAGCTATTAACCGATTTACTGGAACGTTACCGTAAAGCGAGTCTAAACACTTAACCAGTGCCCGCTCACTGTTCTTTGTCAACAGAACTACATCAACGGATTCCACGATAGCCGCTCCAGATTAACCAAGAGTTAATCAAATTAGCCTATATAGTTTAACATAAAATTTACTCTAACCCACCGTTAAATATGTCCTATGTAGTCTTAAACCAAATGCTAAGATGCCCTATATTCTCGTTAACATTACGTACAAAAATAGCGCCAGTCAAATCCTCATCTAAATTGTCTTCCAAAACAAAATATGCGCCGTAAAATCTTTGTGAGGGATAATTCTGTTTCGCCCAAGTCATGTTATAATGTATGCTAACCACTTTGCTGGCTGCCATAACCCTGCCAAGGTAGTATTCGGAAACAGTTGAATCCTTTTCGTAGTTAATGCTTTCCTTAAGTTCATAGAGGTAATTGCTAAGTGCACTGCCGTTTCCATAATAAATTAGTTGTTCACTGCCATTTTCGGTTAGGTAAACGTTAAGCATTTCTGGGTTAGCTGGATGACTTAAAGAGTTGTTAAGTGGATACGGCTTAACTTCTTCGAGCATTTGCTCAACAGTTGCAATCCATGAAGTATCAATGGGTCCATTTGCGGGTGGCAAACTGTAAAAACCATAGACTAAAACTACACAAACCACCAAGGCAGCTACAATCACGATTTTGCGGTTCAATTACTCTTCCACAGGTTAGTGGTTGACTGTATTCATAAAAAAGTGTTGCTGAAAAATCCCTGATTTGTTGTTTAAGGATTTATGGCGCAATAATAATTGTTTTTATAGTTCAGAAGTAAATTACTTCACTATAAATTGGCGGCTAGTGACATTACTTGGCGACTGGATTAAAAAAAGCAGCAAACGTAGCAGCCCGTTCTCTTGTTCGCGGCAAACCTCATCATGCACAATGGCTGGTTACTCGAAAATGCAATTACAGATGCTTAGGCTGTAACGTCTGGAAAGAGCAAGACCAAAATGAGCTTTCAACAGAGGAAATTAAACGTGGTTTAGACATCCTAAAAGATGCGGGTATAGTGGAGCTTGTCTTGTCTGGCGGTGACCCTCTGCTGCGGGAGGACATAGCTGAAATAATCGAGTATGCCGCTGAACGGTTTGTGCTAACAGTTTATGACAACGGTAGCATGGCAGCTAAAAAAATTGAGGCTCTGCGCAATGTAGATTTCGTCGCCATATCCATCGATAGCTTAGACGAGAAAAAACATGACCATATTAAAGATGTTCCGGGCGCTTGGAAGCGTGCCATGGAAACTGTTGAGACACTGCATAAAGAGGGCATAAAAGTATGTGTTACACCAACGATTTCACAGTTAAACCTTAACGAAATAGTGGATATAACAAACCATTTCACTGGTAAAGGCATCCCTGTCTGGTACTGCCTGTATTCTTATGACATGAGTGAGGATGCAAATCAGCTTTTTAGAATTGGCAAAGCTAACGATGAATTCATTATTAGAGACAAGAAAGCGATGGTTGAGCTTTGCGACAAACTAATGGAAATGAAAAAAACAAATAATAAAATCCTCATGACAACTAAGCTTTTTAAAACACTCAAAAGCCTCTACTCTGAAGATAAACGCACATGGAACTGTAGGGCACTTCAAAGCTTTTTAGTCGTGGACCATCTTGGCAGAATCAGCGGATGCCACAACCAAGCATTTGCTGGAACAGTGTTTGATTTGCCAAAGAATTGGAAAAGCGCTGATTTCAATAAACGCCGTGATATTTATAAAAACTGTACTGAGTGCACTTATTTGTGCTATGTCTTTTACTCGATTCACGGAACACCTAGTGGGCATTTATCGTTAGCAATGGATCAGTGGCGAAACGCTAAAATGCTGCTTAAAAATGAAAAGGCTAAACCTCCAAGTTAGGTAGCAGTGTTAGAGCTGAAGAGAGCCTAATCACTTGGGCAGTCTCAAGTTTCAATTCATTTTCCGTAAATAATGGTCCAGTGTAAGCGAGTTTGAAGCTTTTAATTTGTCTGGGACCGTTGTCTTTGGGTCTTTTTAGTTCCAAGAAAGCTGGCATAAAAAGAATCATGCTTATGACAGCAATGGCTACTAGACAGATGTAGAACGAAAACACCTTTACCCCAACTCCTTCAAATTGCTTATTTGACTAGTTTGAAATATAAGATTTTCCTTTGCCTAAATGCTCGGTTTTTGCCCAGTCGCCCTGTGAACCGCGTAAGAAGCCAATCAGGACATCGATAAAAGCTTTTGAACAAATTAGCATGTTATACAAGAACGCAAAAATCATTAGCGGCGCAAGCCATTGGAGACGTTTTCTGCCGTCTAAGTATGCGCCTATTCCGACTTCAAAAAAAGGCGCAAAATTGCCTACGAAACTGTAGAGTGTAACTGGAACGATAAACCATAGTATTTGAGGGGTTTCAGGACTAAGCACGATTAGGGGTATGCCCAACAGTAAAGAAAGCAATGTCAGTATGGGCACAAAATATATGTGTAGAAGAAGTAGCCCGTCAACTTTTTCTTTCAGGTTTAGTTTTTTACTTTTAAGAATATTGAACGAGTGTTTAAAGCAAACCTGCATGTGTCCACGTGCCCATCGATGCCGCTGCCGCCAGTAAGCCCTCCAGTTGTTTACTGCTTCCTCGTAGCATTCGGCTTCTCCAACATAACTTACTTTGTAGCCAGCCCCGTAAATTGAAATCGTTAAATCAGTGTCTTCAGTGAGCATTTTTGGGTCAAATCCGCCGACTTCATCTAAAACGCTATGTCTAAAACCGCCCACTGTGCCCCCAAA